>JAFGAF010000179.1 GCA_016933815.1 Prolixibacteraceae bacterium | reverse complement strand
GGCGATTGATCGGGATTTGTATCCATTATATCGGCCATAAAAGCCCACCATTTTTGCACAATTGCAGTTTGCCCCAAATCCTGAGAATTACCTTCACCACTTACTTTTTGAAAAGCAAAAAGTGTGTTTGTTTCTTCATCGAGGAAAATTGAATATTCACTTATCCCGGCTTGGCTGATCAAATGCTTCAATTCGGGCCAAATTTCGTTGTGCCTTTTTTGGTATTCCTCTTTACAACCCGGCTTAAGTTGCATTTTAAAAGCTACTCGTTTCATATTTACATTGCATTACCAATTCCAACAATAAATACCGAAGCAATAATTACTACAATACCAAGTACAAATGTAAATTTGGTTTTGCGCGAAGTACCACTCCACTCTTTACGGTAAATACCCCACATATTTGCGGTAAGAATAATGGTTGACATGTGCAGGATCCAAGAGCTGGCACCGTTGCCCATTTTGCTTTCACCCATACCATAAAAGAAGAATTGCAAGAACCACGTAGTACCTGCCATTGCCGAAAAGATAACATTTCTTAAGCGGGGAGCTGTTTTATCGGAGAAATCGGTATAACTACGATTTTTGATACTGAGTATGGTTGTCCAAACCAAGTTGGTTAGCAAGCCACCCATCATAATAACAACATACGATACATTATTGGCAAACAGCGGGTTATTGCCTGCCACAACCGATGCATCGGCCATTGGCTTACCGGCTTCGATCCCAAAATTCATAAACGAACTGAGAATACCCGAGAAAATGGCAATAATCAAACCTTTCACCAAGCTAAACTCAGCAACGCTTTTCTTGCTGTCCTCTTTAGAAATTTCCTTTTCTTTCAACATTCCGGCTTTCCCCGAAATTGCAATCCCGATGATGCAAATGATAACGCCTAGTAAAACCAATTGTCCTCCGGGAGTAGCCATCATATCAATTAATGAAATTTTACCCTCAACAGGATTTATTGTGTAATAAATTGGAGGAACAATAGCGCCAAAAGCAGCACAAAAGCCTAGCGTTACTGAATTGCCCAACGACATGCCCAAATAACGAACGCCTAAACCATAAGTTAAACCACCAATACCCCAAAGCAGCCCCATTAAAAAGGTGAATGAAACCACCGAGGCAGGAGCCTGCCTTATAAAATCGATGTATCCAGGAGCAGTTAAAGCCGCAGCGATAGGAGGTACAATTAACCACGAAAACAGCCCACCTATGATCCAATAGGTTTCCCATTTCCACTTTTTTACTTTGTTAAAAGGCATGTAAAAACTGCCCGAAGCAACACCACCCAATGAGTGATAAATTATTCCTAAAATTACCTGCATAACGATAGATTTAATTAGTTTTGTTGTATTTGACCACAGTTGATTTTTTTACTGCTTTCAAAATTATGCTGATTATTAGCCTTCAACAATGCATTATTTGATTAATAAGTTGCATTTTTTGATCAACGAATCGAAGTTGTTATTATTCTTTATTATATTTGAGAAAAAGCATGAACGACGACTTTAAATACCTTACAGTTAGCGACGACGATATTCAATGGGGCTTATACATTAATGTTGCCGGAATTTCGGAAATTTTACCCCGAAGCATCTATCCTTTGCCCAAACATCCTGGCTCTCACTTTTTTAACTGGGAAAATGGCAGAATCCTTAACGAATTTCAGATCAATTACATAACGAATGGCAACGGAATAATCGAAACCCGAAAGGGAACTTACAAAATTGTTCCGGGCACATTACTGATACTTTTCCCCGGCATGTGGCACCGGTACAAGCCCGAAACCAAAACCGGCTGGACCGAACACTACATTGGCTTTAACGGCGAAATTACCAACATCTTATTCAAGAATAAAATCTTCTCCGATCAAGCACCGGTTCTTCGTATTGGTTTTCAAAATAGTATTCTGCAAGAATTTAACGATATTATTGGTTTAGCAAAAGATGAACGACCAGGATTCCAACACGAATGTGCAGGTAAATTGGTTTACTTGCTGGCCAGGGTAATTTCAATTTTCAAAAACAACGAGTTTGCCAATAAGGAAATGGAGCGAAACATCCGCAAGGCATGTCTTTACCTTCGCGACAACCTGCATCGCAACCTGAATATTGAAGAAGTTTCGCAAAGATACCATGTGAGCTATTCAAACTTCAGGCGTTTGTTTAAACGCTACACGGGCATGTCGGCCAATCAGTACCACCTCAACCTTCGAATACAAAAATCGAAAGAATTAATTACCAACAGTGACAAGAGCATAAAAGCCATTGCCAACGAGCTTGGTTTTGAATCGATTCATTATTTCAGCAGGTTGTTCAAACAAAAAGAAGGTATGTGCCCGACCGAATTCAAATATAAAAATTCGGAAAAATTAGATTATTCGTAAAGTGGCAAAACCTGCTTCATTTTATGTACCATAACGGCAGCCATTTTACGCTGAATATAGGTATCGCCCCGTTGTGGGTGCCAACCGTAAACCACGCCATTCTGCTCTTGCGTATCGGATGAAAAAATAAGGCTGTACTGATCGTTGGTTACCGGATGCATTTCGTTTTTTGTGAATCCAATATTTTTGTCGAATTCAATTACAGGCAAACCCCATTTTTGCCCCAATTGCCTCACCGTTGTATTAAAAGTAACACGTGCATCGTGCCAATGGGTACACAATACAATAAGTGCAGGCTTACCTGCCGGAGCATTGAAGTAGGCCGAAGCAGAATCGAATTTTAACTGATAACAATCCGAAATGTAACGTTTGATAACGTAATCGTAGGCACCAACATAATTGTTTATGTCCATTGGGAATTGATAGTTGGAATACTTGTTTCTGAGCCAGTTATTTGGATCGTTGAACACATCTTTTTCGTGTACGTGCATAATTATCAATGCGTCGATGTTTTCTAATTCGGTTTTTGAATATAGCGTGCCGTCATTCATTTTTTCGGCGGTGTGAACAATCGACTCGCCGCCTACAGCGCGGTTTATCGGTATTGCATTTAACGATTCGCAACCGAACTCGAACCAACCGTTGTACACATCGGCAAACGATGCCCCGGTAAGCAGCAATTGGGTTGTTTGTTGTTGCGCAGCAAGCGATCCTGATAAAATTAATGCAAGAAACATTGCGATAAAAACATTCTTCATAGTAATCTTTTGTTGGTTAGTTATTTGCGTTTTGGTATTAAAATCAGTTCTTTCCATCCTTCTTGCGGGTTTTTGAAACGCTTGTGCTGTTTCATATGTTCGAGCACTTTGTTTTTAAACGACCAGCAAGTTTCGCGGCGCAATGAAATGAGTTCAGAAAACTGATCGACTGTTAATTTGTGTCCACCGCTTACCAAATACAGTATGTAAAAAGCTTTTACAATTGGGAATTTAAGGTGCGAAAAAATGGTGCCAATCGTAACCGACTCAACATAGCCACATTTTTTACAACGCCGCGAATAGTTTTCTTCATCGGTTTGGTAGCTTGAACTTTTGCACGATGAACAAACAAAACCCTGAGCTTCTTTCAACTCGAAAATTAATTTTCTGCACGATTCATCGTCGGGGTAAATATTCTGAAAATCTTCGAAAGAAACCGATTCGTTCATTACCCTAGCCCGCGAAAGTTCTTCAACGTTTTCACTAAGGTTAATGTTTCGTGCTTTCAATAAATCGTTCATGCGGCTTATTTCATCGGCTTGTCGTTGAATTTCGTCACTCTTTTCCTTTAACAAGAAATTTTGTTCGGTTAGCTTAAGTGCCTGTTTAGCCAGTTTGTCTTTTTGCTCGCGTATTTCGGAGGTTCGTTCTTTAATAATTTTTTCGAGCTGAATGTTGCGTTGATTATAGGAATAATTGCGGTAGCTTACATAAAGCGAAAGCATCCCAAAAATAAAAAATACAAGTAAGAGCTTAAACCAACGTGTTTTCCACCACGGAGGCAACACTTTAATATTCAATGTTTTTTCTTCGGAACCCCAAATACCATCTTCGTTGGTAGCCCTAACCTTAAAAACATAATCGCCCGCGTTGAGGTTGGTATAGCTAGCTTTACGTTCAACCCCGGCTTCGTTCCATTCTTTATCGAAACCTTCGAGTTTAAAAAGGTATTTCGTTTTTGGGGTGTTTATATAGTTGAGTGCCACAAAACCTATCGAAAAAACAGCATCTTTAGCGGTAAGTACTATCGAGCTGGTTGATAAAATCGAATGTTTTAATGGTGAGCCTTTTGCGCCAATAGCAACCGGTTTGCTAAAAATCCTGAAATCGTTTAAAACAATACGCGGTTGGTGCAAATTGATGCTTATTTCATTGGGGTTAAACAAATCGAGCCCTGCATTTCCGCCCAAAAACACAAACTGGTTATACACTAAAGCACCGGCATTGGTATTGTAATTTTTATTTATAAGCCCATCGTAAATATCGAAATTCTTTATTTCGAGTGAGCTAAGGTGCACTCTTGATAATCCATTTGTTGTACCTACCCACAAAAAGCCCGAATAATCGTCGACAATACTGCTGATGTTATTGTTACATAAACCGTTTTCTTCGCGCAACACCGTAAGCGATTTTGTTTCTAAATGATAGCGATAAAGGCCGTTGCGTGTTCCGAGCCATATGTTTCCCGAGGCATCGTCGTATATGGTATTCACATACACGTTTTCGAGGTTAGCGTCGGAAAAGCGAACAAAATCTTTTTCGCGGCTATTGAAAACCGATATGCCATTCCAAGTTGAGACCCAAATATTTTTCTTTCTATCCTTAAAAACTTTAAGAATATGATTACTGTGCAAGCTTGATTCAGCATTCAGGGTAGCCGAATATTTTTTAATTTCCCAAGTAAAACTGTTTACCGAAAATAGTCCGTTATCGGTGCCTACCCAATAAACACCAACGGTATCGGTTTCGCAAACCGAAGTCACATCATTACTTGAGTTTTGGAGGTCGGCAGCATCGAATAATATGGTTTTAAGCAGAATGCGGTTTCGATCGTATATTTTTACACCATAACGTGTTCCTACCCATAAACGCTGAAAGGAATCTTCGAGCAGGCAGTTAATAATAGTACTTCTGCCGGAAAACGGAATCAGGTTGACTTCATAATCGAGCAGGCGCGACGACTTTGGCATAAGATGCACTATGCCGTTTTTGTCGGTTCCCAGCCAAACCGAATGGCCAATGCCCGTTGCCACAGCCTGTATATTGGTATTTTTTAACAATTCAATGTCCAAATCGATGTGAAATTTTTTGGGATCAGGGTTTAAGTAACATATTCCCTTATCTGTTCCTATCCAAATGATTCCGTTATCGGCCTCATAAATCGACAAGACCTTATTTGACAATAAAGCATCGGGTACGTTTTCGGAAGCCGGGTAATGCGCAATCACTTCATTTTTGGGGCTAATGAGGTATATCCCGTTGTTTGTACCAATCCATTTTTGGTTTTCGCGATCGGCACAAATTGCCCAAATCACTTTGTCGTCTACATTATCATCAAGCTTATTCAGCCAAATGTTTTCCGATTCAAAAGTATTAATGTCTAACCTTATTAAGCCATTTCCAAAAGTCCCTATCCAGATATCGTTTTTATGGGTAACAATTTTCCAAATACGGTTGATATTGACTCCTTGGCTGCCGGTTATCAATTCAAACTCCGATTTTTTGGGTTGAAGGCAGTTTAAACCGCCGCTCCAGGTGCCAACCAACATGCTGCCTTTTGGGCTTAATTCGAGTGCGATTACTTCGTTACTGCTTATCGATTTTTCGCTATAGGGATCGTGTAGATATTTCGTAACCGAATGGTCATTAGTATTAAAACGGTACAATCCGGCTCCGTCGGTTCCAATCCACAAAGTAGCATCGTTGTTCTCGAAAATCGAAAGGATATCGTTGCCCGAAGCCGAAGAACCGTTTTGCCCGGGTTGTTGATACCTCACAAATTTGTCGATTTTTGGATCATAAGCATTCAACCCACCGCCTTTGGTGCCTATCCAAATTACCCCGTTGGCATCTTGGTGCATACAGGTAATGTGATTACTGCTGATACTGTGCTTATCTTTTGGCGAATTGCGGTAAACAGTAAATACATAACCATCGAATTTATTCAGCCCATCGTTGGTGCCAAACCACATAAAACCGTTATCATCTTGCAAAATGCAATTGATATTTGCATTCGATAGGCCATTGTCCTGTGTTAATGAATAAAAATGCGGCTGGGTATTAATGGCACTACAATGTAAAAAAGAAATTGCCAACACAAATAATAGCATTATAGTATAAAAAAACTTGAATGGTATTTTACAAACAAACAATTTCATTAATACTTTTTAAGTTAGATTCAGAAGATGATAAAAATAGCTAAAATTTTAAGCTTTATTGTTCCTTTAACTCCAGTATTCGGTTTATTTCTTTCAAAAGCAGCGGGTGAGCCGGATACTCCATGCCGTGGTCGTAGCCATCGAGTTCCATTAAGCGGGTTTCGGTATGGCCAACCACTTTCATCATACGGTACATGTATGCATTTTCTTCGTAGCGCCCCAGCATCTCGAGTTCGCGGTCGCCAGTAATCATGAGCAGTGGAGGTGCATCGGGGCGCACATGAAAAAGCGGTGCCAAATTGTCGATTGTTGGTTGTTCTTGTGCAATACCTTGCGAATGACGCACAGCCAAATGGGTAATGGTATGGCCGCTATAAGGAATGAGTCCGGCTATGCGATTGGCATCGATTTGGTGAGCGGCCAACCAGCTTTTATCCATGCCAACCATGAGGGCCAAATACCCCCCGGCCGAATGCCCGCAAAGGAAAATTTTACTTGAATCGCCCCCGTATTTTTCAATGTTATTGAAAACCCAAGCAACCGAGGCCGCTGCATCTTCGATACAAGCTGCCGGACTAACTTGCGGATATAAACGATAATTAACCGCCACCACAGCAATACCTTTCTCCATTAAGGCTTCGGGGGTATATTTGCTCCCGTTTTGCAAACCACCACCGTGAAACCACACCACGGTTGCAAAACGCTCAATGTTTCCGGGGTAATGGATATCAAGTATGCAACGCTCTTTAATGTATGCATCGGCTTGCGTTAACTTATCAGGAAAATAACTGATGTTCTCGATGTTTTTGTACGATGATTCCTGCGCATTTGTTTGTATCGCAAGAAGAAAAAGGAAAATAGCAATTATCGTTCTCATATTAAATTATTTAACTAATTTGGTAATTATCGTTTCTTACAACTAATCCGATATACTTAGTACATGACGATTTATTAAGCTTTAATACTTACTTGATGATTAATCTTTTTTTCTCATTGATGTTTTTATCTATTTCTACTGTAAGAATACTTTCATTGAAAGCAAACGGCCAAATTTCATTGTTAACCGTTACCGAACTTGGTTTATTTTGCAATACCGCTTTAAAAGTGCCCCCTTCGATTAATTCAACATCGATTTGCTTTTTACCAATTTTCGAGCTGAGCACGGTTTTTGGGGCATTGAATTTATTCGCCAGGCCAATAATGGCAATACCCTTTTTAATGGGAACCAGGTTGTAGTACCTACACTCCATTCGGTTTAAAGCCACAGCATGTTTTTGGTCAGATTTTAAAGTAAAGCAATCGCCCGAGAAGAACTCATAAACAGCAAATAATTCGCCTTTTAGTCCTTCGATGTCGGAAGGCGAGAATTCACCGCTAACCTTATCGGTATCGGCTGCATTGAAAACAGCCAGCAATCCGGCGTCGCCCGCAAACGAAAAGGCTTTTAAGGGTTTTGAATCTTGCACCTGAAAGAGGCAATCGGTGGTTAAAAGGGCTGGTTTGTCGGCCCGGATTATGCGCCCCGAATGGTCAATGAGCGGCCATAAAACATCGAAGTTTTGCTCACCGGGCCTGTCGGTAAGGTAAACCGGGCCACCGCTAATTGCCCTTGCAGCAACATGGAACTTGGCGTGGGTATTGTGGCTTTCAAACATGTCGAAATCGGGCCAAACAAACTGCGAAAAATACAAGGAATTGTACAGGGCAGCCAATACATGAGCGGCAGGCCCGCCATATTCGAGCTTGTAGCCTGTACCGCCATCGCGCTCGGGAAAAAAATCTTCGACACAACGGGCTACGGCACTTTGCCCAAAATTATAAAAAGCATCGTTGGTCATGTTCATGCAGTTGATTACTGCCCCGTCGAAAAATTCAAATGCCGAGGCATATAGTGCTTTGTGCATGTTTTCGGCAATGTCCCAAATGGGGTAAATGTTGGCGCCCATACGTTCGCTTACCAATTGGTTATCGACTTTCACGAAAGAAAAACCTTGCTCAGAGAAGTAACGATGCCAGTTTTGGTAAAATGCCAACAGGGAATCGGATGTAGGTTTAATAAAATTGCAAGCCACCATTGGTGACGACACATCGCCGGCATTGTCGAGCTGTGTCCATTGGTACAATTCGTTATGATAGTGGGAACCTAATGCCGATTGGGGGTTAATGCCCTGCCATAAACCGTTGTAAGCGTGCCATATTCCCACATGTTTTAGTCCGTGTTGTTCTTTTAGTTTGCTTACAAGTTGTTTAAATCCAATCGGAAATTTTATACTGTCGGGCATATAGGAGTTCAGTTGTTTGTTGGTTTGATTGAACCATCCATCGTCGATGAGCAGCCAGCCCAAGGGAAAATCGTTATCGGTAAAAGTAGCCACCCCTTCCAATAAGTGTGCTTCGTTCAGGTCGCGGCCGTTATGCGAGGCATTCCATGTACACCAGCCTATGTATTCGAAGGGCTCGGGAAAAATTTTGTTATCGCGAAGGTTTTCAGTTTTTCCCATTATTTTGAGTGCATCGCGGTACAAATTGGCAAAAAGTTGGTGCGGGTTATTGCCAAAACCAATGGCCATTAACGGAATGCTATCGGTATTTGCAAGTTGGGTGTGTGTTCGTGCCTTGGCTCCGAAGTTGCTATTATGAGTTCCCAAGGTTGTGCGGAAACCATTGCCGCTTAAAGGAATGGCTGCACCGTACAAGCCATCGGCGTATTGCCAGTAAAAAAACTGCACATCCCAATCGTGCAATTCGGCCGGCGATGAAACTTTAATGGGTTTGGTCCACGAGTTCCAAGGTTTGTAGCGCCAAATTTCGACCCCTTGGCTAAAACCAAGAATGCTGTCGAAGAAAAAACCGGCAAAATCGCGTCCATCGTATGTTTCACCTTCCGACAAGGAAAGGTACAAACCCAAAACATGATCCGAAGCATTTACTATGCTGATTTTCCGAGGGTTCACCTTACCAAAAATGAACGATGAATTAGAAACCTTTTTAAGCGTAAGATCAGCTTCGTTTTTTTCCAATAGCGGATTTCCACCCGACAGGCGCATCGTTCCTTCGAAATAAACATCAATACCTTCTGCTGAAACAAGGGCATCGATTTGGATTTGAGGCTTTTGCACACAACAAATTGAAAGCAATACTAGCATTAAAAGGACAAGGCATTTACTTAGGCTATTTTTAATTGGCGAGTTCATATTCTTAAATCATCATTTTAATTTAATTCTTATTGATTTTGATAACAACCCATCGGCACTTGCATCAAGCATAACTTCACTCGATTTCCCTGTTGGTCGCAACACCACCATACATTTCCCCATAAATGTTTTACAGCTGTCGGC
>JAFGAF010000178.1 GCA_016933815.1 Prolixibacteraceae bacterium | reverse complement strand
AATTTGAAAAACTCAATGAAATAACGGATTTGCATACGGTTGTATTTTCGCTCCAAGGCTTTGGTCCGGGCTTCGGTTATGGCATCGAACCCCGAATTGGCATGAATGTTTTCGATTGGGAAAGGGAGCAACGAATTGGGGTTTGAAAAATGAAAAGGATCGACACCAAATTGCTCAGCAGCATTAACCAGCGCCTCCTCAAAAGTCAGCCGGGGTTCGGTCTCCCAAAGCTTTTCAATGGCCGATGCCAAATGGTCAACCAACTCAATTTGTACATCGTAGTACTTCACATTGTGAAACTCGCAGAACTCATGCAAGTGCTCAATTTGCGCTTCGCTTAGTTGTTTGGTCATGGTTTTAGGCTTTTACAAGTTGTGAAAACTGTTCTTCGAAATGTTGTTTGATTTTTTTGGGTAAATAAACAAGAAAAGCAACAATCACAATTACTGAAATTGAAATAAAAATAGCAATGGCTAATTCTATCCATAAAATAAAGGTTTTTGGGACGTTTTCATTAAACAGAAAAGCCAAATTGAACAGCGCAATAGGTGCTGAGGTAATTTCAGCCTGCATCTTATTCAAAGCCTTCACAATTAATAACTTTTTATTTTCTTTCGGTTTAATCTTTAAATGCATAGGGTAAATATGCACGAAATACAGAATCATAAAAGCCACTATCGATAACAGGTAGAAAACTATTACTATGTAATCTTTTTCGGTTGACCGAAAAAGCAAAAACAGCAAAGCTGACAATGCGATGGTTAGAATAATTTTGGGAAGTTTAAAAAACTGTACTACATAACTCCAAAGCATACGGCGGTATTTTCTTATCAACTCCTTTTCGCGCGCCATGCAAACGCCACTAAATCCCGATATGCCAAATTCTTTATACGTATCATTCAACGCCTGTTCAAAGGTGATATGCGGCTCATTTTCCAAACGTCTTTCGATAGCACTGGCCAAATGATCAACCAGCTCCACCTGTAAATCGTAATACGGCACATAATGCTTGTCGCAAAACTCGTGCAGGTGCTCAATTTGTGTTTCGCTTAGTGGTTTGCTCATGCCAGTTCAATTCGGGGGTTCAACAAGCTTTGCATTTGGCGGATAAAGGCTTCCAATTCGGCCATGCGGTACACTACCTCCTTTTGCCCGTCGTGTGTAATCGAGTAGTATTTGCGCATGCGGTTACCCGCCATTTCTGTCTCCACTGTGAGTAGTCCCTGTGCCTCCAGTTTGTGAAGCATGGGGTACAGCGCGCCTTCGGTAATCACCAGTTCGCCGTCCGATATGGCTTTCACCTCCTGCGTAATCTGGTAGCCATACATGCGCCCTTTTTCTTCCAAAAGCTTCAACACAATGGTAGCCAAACTACCTTTGTACAATTGATTCGTTCCCATATACCTAAGTATTTTATGCAAACATACATAAATTCCTTAGGTAATGCAATATGAATTTTATTTTTTTT
>JAFGAF010000177.1 GCA_016933815.1 Prolixibacteraceae bacterium | reverse complement strand
CCCCCTAAATCCCCCTAAAGGGGGACTTAAAGGAACTACCAACTTTGATGGTTTCTATCTTTTTTACATTTTTATACTTATCGACGCTCAAAAACCTACTACAAACGGCAATGAAGTACACCTAAAATCCCCCTTTAGGGGGCGGGGGGTTACTACTGCCCATAATAAGCATTCTTCCCGTGCTTACGCTCGTAATGCTTTTTTATGAGCAAAGGGTTCATTTGCAAGCCCGGGTTTACGCTGTACGAAATGGTGGCCATTTTGGCAACTTGCTCCATTACAACGGCATTGTGCACAGCATCGTGTACATTTTTACCCCACGAAAAAGGTCCATGGTTTTGCACCAAAACGCCGGGCACCTCAACAGGGTTGATACCTTCGAAAACTTCAATGATAACCTTTCCGGTATCCTGCTCATATTTTCCAAAAACCTCATCCTCGGTCATTTGTCGGGTACAAGGTATTTCGCGTGCAAAATAATCGGCATGTGTAGTTCCGATATTAGGAATGGCTGTGCCTGCTTGAGCCCAAGCTGTGGCGTAAGTAGAATGCGTATGCACAACACCGCCTATTTCGGCAAAAGCCTTATACAGCTCGAGGTGAGTAGCCAAGTCCGACGATGGTTTCAGCTTGCCCTCTACCACCTTGCCGTCCATATCTACCACAACCATATCCGAAGGTTTCATTACGTCGTAATCGACACCACTGGGTTTTATTACCACAAGGCCCTGCCCGCGGTCGATACCGCTAGCATTGCCCCAGGTAAAAATTACCAATCCGTGTTTTACCAAATCCAAATTGGCCTTAAAAACTTCGTCTTTTAACTGTTCAAGCATTCTTTACGCTTTTAAACTTCCGTTCAACAGGTAATAAATATCGTTCCAACGCAATTCTTTTTTGAAATCGTTAACGTTGGTATTTTTATCGATAAGCACGTATTCAACATCGGCAATTTCGGCAAAAGCTTCGATGTATTCAGGTGATAAAGCCATGGTGAAAGCCGAGTGGTGTGTTCCACCAGCATAAATCCACGCAGCAGCACCATCGGCTAAAGTAGGATGCGTTTTCCAGAAAGCACAAGCTACAGGCAATTTTGGCAAATCGGCCAAAGGAGCAATCACATCGAGCGTGTTAACAATGATGCGGAAACGGTTACCCATATCGATTAAGGTTACGTTCATGGCATCGCCTGTTGCTGTTTCGAACACCAAGCGAGCAGGGGCATCTTTACCGCCAATACCTAATGGATGTACTTCCAAGCGTGGTTTTTGAGCAGCAATACTTGGACAAATTTCGAGCATATGTGAACCCAAAACGCCATCGTTGGCCGGATCGAGGTGGTATGTATAATCTTCCATAAAAGCAGTACCACCTTTCAAGCCTTCCGACATG
>JAFGAF010000176.1 GCA_016933815.1 Prolixibacteraceae bacterium | reverse complement strand
GAATATTCAATATAGTCGGTGCTTTCATCGGTTGGCAGTCCGTTTTCAAACGATTTGCGCGAGTCGAGCAAAATATCTTCCGAAATGTTACCCAAGTTGAAATACAAATCGCCACCTTGGTGAGTACCTTGGTCGTAAATAAAGGGATCGAGCAACCAAAATTCGATAAATTCAACGTTTGCGGTTTCGAAGTTGGGCGTTTTAATATCGCGCATCATACCGCCCCAACGGCTTTCGGGGTTATTGAGCTGGTTGTTTACATCAACACCTGCCGAATAGCTGGTGGGTGAACTATCGAAGTTGTAAGGGCCTTTTTCACGTGGGTAGAACGATAAATCGAGGGTTGTTAAGTAAGGTGAACTTGTAATAGGAAGTTGTTTTCCGGGATATATTTCGTTTACAAAAACTAACCTCGAGTAATGGTTTGAGCGCATATCGAGATCTGCTTTCATGTATTTGGGCATTGCATTTTGAGTGGCCTCGTTAAAGAGCCTGTCGATGAAATACCACGAAAGGTTAGCGCGGTTGAAACCCGAAATGAGTTCGTTGCTGTAATTCGATTCGCGAAAGCGATCTTGCTTTTGAGGCACCGACGACAAGTACCAACCATAAGGATTGGTGAGCATGTACGATGTTTCGGCACCTTCAAAATCGTCGATATATACTTGATTGCCGGTTGATTTCGATTTCCCGGTTACCAATTTGGCCACTTCGCCTTCAACCGAAATGCTCGATTCTACATCGGAACTGTAAAAGGGCCAAAGGTTTACAAAATCGGTAAGCAGTTGTGAGCGTTCGCGGAACTGAAAATCGAGCCCAAGCATTAGGTTGCTCACAGGTGCATTGCTCATTTCAACCTTGTTGGTAATAGGGCGTTCGTTCATGAACAAAAACGTTCCGCCAATATTAAGCTTATCCGAAAAAGCGTAACTGGCATACGATCCCAGCATTGTTTTTCGTTGTGTGGCAATAAGTTCCTGGCTTTCGGTTGAAACTTGAATTGGAGTACCCGATTCGGCATAACCTTCGTTGATAATTTTTACGCGTCCCATGGCATAATCAACGGTGTAGTCTTGGTTCTCGACCAAGGTGATACCACCAGCTGTAACTTTAACCGAACCTGGTGCCAGGTTAAAGGCATTGAGCATTATTTCGGAACCCGAACCGCCTTTGTACGAGCCTACCATGTAAAACTTGTTTTTTTGGAACAGTTGCTCGGCATCGGTTTTCGATTGTAGGTAGAGCTCGGTAAAAGCATATTTCTTTTGCAAATCGGGGTTGCTGAGGTTATTGGCAATATTGGCTCCAAAAGGTTCGAGTACAGGGAAAATGATACGCCCGTTTTTGCGATAAACCGTTACTCCTTCGATAAAATCGAACATCCCATCGCCATTTTTAGCATAATCGCCTTGCGAGTTGGTGTTGTCGAGGTTCATTAAACGCAACAAAATGGTATCATTCAATTCTCCTTCGGGCAAATTGGTAATGTAAGTATTGGTCGAATCGTTAAAATATACTACCTGGAAATCGAAATCGCTTTGCGTAAGGTCGTATGCTCCCAAGTTGTAAACGTTTTTCATCATCAGGTCCCAGGTGGGTTGGTTGGG
>JAFGAF010000175.1 GCA_016933815.1 Prolixibacteraceae bacterium | reverse complement strand
GCCATTACGTTGTTGTTCTTTTTGTATTCGGCAATTTGCTTAACAATTTCGGTACGGGCCGAAAGTATTTCCATAATTTCGGTGTCGAGAGCATCAATGCGGCTACGCAATTCGTCGAGTTTTGAGCCAAACTCGGGGTTATCGGTAGTTTGTTGGCGAATAACCAGTTTGTCGATCAGCTTGCTTAATTCAGCTGGAGTAAATTGTTGAGCAGCGTCGCTCAATGCGCACGAAGGATCAATGTGCGATTCAATCATTAATCCGTCGAAACCCATATCGAAAGCCTTTTGCGATATTTCGAATACAAATTCGCGCTTACCGGCAATGTGGCTGGGGTCGCAAATAATTGGCAGGTTGGGCATACTACGGCGCAATTCAAAATAAGTTTTCCAGCCCGGGTAGTTGCGGTATTTTGTTTCCTGGAAAGGCGAGAAACCACGGTGAATACCGGCCAGTTTTTTCAAACCAACAGCGTTGAGGCGTTCCAAAGCACCCATCCATAACGAAAGGTCGGGGTTCATTGGGTTTTTCACCATTACAACTTTGTCGGACCCTTTCAGCACGTCGGCAATTTCCTGAACAACAAACGGGCTGGTGGTCGATCGGGCTCCTATCCAAATAATGTCGATATCGGCTTTGAGGCATTCTTCGGCATGTTGGGCATTGGCAACTTCGGTGGCTACCATAAGCCCGGTTTCCTGCCTGATCATCTTCAACCATTCGAGGCCAATTGTTCCAATACCTTCGAAAGTTCCGGGTCGTGTGCGGGGTTTCCATACTCCGCCCCTGATTACATGAACGCGTTTATCCTGAGCCAGTATGCGTGCAGTGCTTAAGGCCTGTTCTTCGGTTTCGAGGCTGCAAGGGCCACTAATAAGCAGTGGGTAAGGTGTTTCGGGCATCCAACTGCTCAATGGTAAAATGTCTAATTCAATATTCATATTATAATATTTTAAATGTTTTTAGTATATAATTTTGTTGTTGTTGATTTTTTTCGAACCAGATTATGACTTTCGCCATTTAAAATTTCCCTTATCCGGTTGGCGTTTTTCATTAACTGGTACATGTGTGTTTCGTCGGGTTCGAGCAAGCTGGTTTTAAACTCTTCGAGGTGGTTGATGTAAACGTTAAGCGATTCAACCACATAATCGAGGTTTTGTTTAAAAAT
>JAFGAF010000174.1 GCA_016933815.1 Prolixibacteraceae bacterium | reverse complement strand
TTATTTTTTACTTACTTTTATTTTCTCGGTTGGCGGTAAGTGCTCATTCCTGTCGTTTAATGAATCGATTAGCATGTTGGCTACTAATTTAAATGCCTTACTTGTAGGCAGTTCTGTTTGTAAAGCAGCGGGGGTTCCATTATCGCCCCCTTCGCGAATGCTTTGTACAATGGGTATTTGCCCCAGAAAAGGTATTCCAAGTTCATCGGCCATGCGTTTCCCTCCATCTTTCCCAAAAATATAATACCTGTTTTCGGGTAATTCTTCGGGGGTAAACCATGCCATATTTTCAATTAAACCCAATACCGGAACATCAACCGATTTTCCTTTAAACATGCTTACGCCCTTAATTACATCGGCCAAGGCAACATCTTGTGGTGTGGTAACAATAAGGGCACCGGTAACCGGTACTGTTTGCATAAGAGTAAGGTGAATGTCGCTGGTACCCGGAGGTAAGTCAATTAGCAAGTAATCGAGTGCACCCCATTTGGCATCCGATATGAGCTGTTTGAGCGCATTTGAAGCCATAGGGCCGCGCCAAACCAAAGCATCGTTCGGATTTACAAAAAAGCCAATTGACAGAATTTTTACCCCGAATTTTTCAATGGGAAGAATCATATCGCGCCCGTCAACTTTTTCGCCTTTAGGGCGAGCCAGTTTTTCGCCAAACATTATTGGGATCGATGGCCCAAAAATGTCGGCATCGATAAGTCCTACTGTTGCTCCGGTTTGTGCTAAAGCTACTGCCAAATTGGTTGCAACAGTAGATTTTCCAACGCCACCTTTGCCCGACGCAACAGCAATAATATTTTTAACACCGGGCAAAATTGGGCGTTGCATGTCGTGAACCGAACGGGCTGTAATGTTACCTGCAATTTCGACATCGCGTCCCAGGTGCTTCCAAACGGCCTGAACACAAAGCGATTTTACAATGGGTATGTTGGGATCGTTTGATCGTTGAAATACTAAAGTGAAGCTTACTTTTTTTCCTTCGATGCGAATTTCCTGCACCATGTCGAGATCTACAATATTCTCGTTTGAACCAGGCATAGTTACACTGCGCAATGCCTCGTTAATGTCTTTGGGTTGAATAACCATAGCTAAAAATTTTTGGGCAAAAGTACAAAAATGAAATAAATGAAGATAGAAATATCTGATTTTTTAAACCAAGCTGTATTTTAGTTCGATATTGGGATCCCAAAAATGTTTTTCAAAATTGACAATCTGATCGTCTTCAATAATAATACCTTCGCCTTCAAGCAATTCCTGCATGATGTTTTCGCCACCAAAAAACTTTTTCCCTGTAAGCAGTCCGTTGCGGTTTACAACTCGATGTGCCGGTATCCATTCGGCATGTGTGTGCGAGGCATTCATTGCCCATCCTACCATTCGCGACGAACGCGCGCTGCCTATACAACGAGCAATTGCTCCGTAGCTGGTTACCTTACCCGGAGGTATTTGCTTAACTATTTCGTAAACTTTATCGAAAAAATCGGCTTCCATATAGAATTATTGTTATAAAAATGAATCGAGCTTTCCTTTTTTATCGGGCAAGGGACCTTTTCGTTCGTCCCATTTTAAGGTACAGCATTCGTAAAGCGGATCGTGCTCGAAAAATAAAATATAATTATTCTCAAAAGCTTCTTTAAAAAATAATTCTTTTTCTTCCATAGCAGTAACCGGAAACAAGTCGTAGGCTGCAATCCATTTTAAAGGCACATTGGCCACCATTGGCGCTAAGTCGTTTACATATGCAATTTTTGTATTGACAACAGTAATTATCGGAACAATCATACCGGGAGTATGACCATTGAATATGCGTATCTCGATACCCTCAAAAAATTCGCCTTCACTATCAATCAGCTCTAATTGCCCATTGTTAAAAACCGGCAGCAGGTCGTCGTCGAAGTAGGCATCGCTTTCGCGAACGTTGGCATTTGATGCATTTTCCCATTGAGTGCGCGAACAATAATATTTTGCATTCGGAAAAGTTGTAGTTACCATGCCTTGTGGGCTAAGTTGGGTACCTCCGCCACAATGATCCCAGTGCAAATGAGTGTGAATAACATCGCTAATATCGGCTGGCGAAAACCCTGCTTTAGCCAGTGAATCGATCAACTGATCGGGGTTTTCGATGCCGTTGTTTTCAATGAATTTCTTGTTCAGTTTTGTTCCTGCACCTGTTTCGATCAAAACTTTTCGATGCCCACTTTCAACCAGTAAACAACGCATCGACAGCTTTATCAGGTTACGTTCGTCGGCCTTAACCTGCCTGCTCCAAAGCAGCTTGGGCACTCCTCCGAAAATTCCTCCGCCGTCGCACAAAAAAGTTCCGGCTTCAATAATATGTATTTTAATGTTGCTCATGGTGTTGTATGCTGAATATTTTGTGTTCAATCCATTTGTTTTTTACCAATAAATGGTAGAAAATAATGCCGCAAATCATGCCAAAAGTATTTGCTAAGGCATCGCTTATGTTACCTGTTCGTGAGGTGGTTGTGGCTTCTTGCAAAATCTCGAAAGCAATTCCGCTCGTAAAAGTTATTATGCCCGACCAGTAATAACTTCGGCGATAGTTGTTGTTTTTTAATGTTGCAGCAACCAATAAAATGCTTAAGCCGAAAAAAAATCCCCAATGTACTAACTTATCAAAATGTTCGAAAGGCATAATTTTTGGCAATTTGCCCGAAGGGGTGAGTAATGCGTAAATCAGTAACGCATACCAGATAAAAGGATAGATGTGGCGAATTTGAATCTTCTTTGGCATCTGAAAAAATTATTTGTCGAACAAAAATATTAAAAAATTCACAGGTCGAACCCTTTGCGAGGTATTTCCATAATTTCCAGATCCTTAATTCTTTCGCCATCGATAGTGAAGCGCAAAAGTGTTTTCACTTTATGAAAACCATGATTGCCTGCAGCACCCGGGTTAATATGCAGAGCACCAATTTTTTTGTCAAATATTACTTTCAGAATATGAGAATGACCGCTTATAAAAAGTGTTGGCGGGTCGGTAAAAATCAATGGCTTAACGCTTTTATCGTAATGCCCCGGGTAGCCGCCAATGTGTGTTATCCAAACTTTTACGCCTTCAATTTTAAACTTAAGGTGTTTTTTAAAAACCGATCGTATTTTGTGGTCGTCAATATTTCCGTAAACACCTCGTAATGTTTTGAATGCTGCCAGTTGTTCCAGGGTTTCGAAGTTGCCAAAATCACCCGCATGCCAAATTTCATCACATTCGGCAAAAAAGTCGAAAAGCTTGGGTTCAATAAAGCCATGGGTGTCCGATAGCAAACCTATTCGTTTCATTCATGTTATTTGTAAATATTCGAAATGCAAAAATGAGTTTTTTTGATCATTAATTGTAAAAACCCAATGTATTAAAGTGCTTAAAAATTGTCGTAAATGTAGAAAAATAACGATCTTTACACGAATTTTTATTACTTAAATTTATCTGGAATATGAAGCGTTTAGCCATTATCAGGCATGCTAAAACCGAACAGGAAAATTACGATCGTGACTATACTCGTGAATTATTACCCGTTGGAATAGAAGATGCAGGTTTTATTGCTGCCGATTTGAAAAAGAAGGGAATTTTGCCCGATGCTATTATCTCGAGTAGTGCAAACCGGGCGATTGCTACGGCGCGTATTTTTGCAAATAAATTAGGTTTTGCTTCCGGAAAAATTATTGAGGAACGCAACCTTTATTTCGAAATGACAACAGGCGAGTTCGTCGATATGATTAAGAAAATGCCCCGTAATGTTGATACACTTTTTGTATTTGGGCATAACCCTTTTATGCATTTTGTTGCACAACGTATGAGTGTTAATTACGATGGGCACATGCCTACCTGTTCAACCGTTGTGCTCGATTTTAATGTTGATTCATGGGCCGAAGTTGAGCCCCGCAGCGGTATTTTGCATTTGCACCTTTATCCCAAACTATACAGGTAATTATGAATATTTTTTTCACACCCAACATTTCGGGTAACACACATACCCTCGACGAGGCAGAATCGAAGCATTGCATAAGGGTGTTACGTCATATGAAGGGCGATGGTTTAATTTTGGTTGACGGAAAGGGTGGTTGGTACCACACAGTTATTGTTGATGCAAACCCGAAAAAGTGCATTGTTGAAATTGAAAGCAAAATCGAACAATTCGAAAAACGAGCCTTTAAGCTTCATATCGCCATTGCCCCAACCAAAAATATCGACCGATTGGAATGGTTTCTCGAAAAGGCAACTGAAATAGGTATCGATGAAGTTACCCCTCTGCTTTGCGAACACTCAGAAAGGAAACAGATAAAAAACGATCGGCTCGAAAAGGTTATTGTTTCGGCCATGAAACAGTCGTTGAAGGCATATCTGCCTAAGTTGAATAATTTAACTAATTTTGAAACGTTTATTAATAGTTGCAACGAGCAACAGAAGTTTATTGCCCATTGTCAGCAAGGAGATAAAGTTCATCTTTTTAATTCATTGCAAAAAAACAAAAGTGTGGTGCTGTTGATTGGCCCCGAGGGTGATTTCTCGATTTCGGAAGTGGAAATGGCTACTGCAGCAGGCTTTAAGGCAGTTACACTTGGCAATAGCCGCTTACGCACCGAAACAGCCGGTATTGTTGCTGTTCAAACAGTAAATGTTGTTAACGAAATTTGAAAATGAAGCATTTTTATTTAGTCATATTGTTATTGATTGGTACGGCTTTGTATTCGCAAGAAGAAACTACTGTACGAATAGCCTTGCTAAAATATGGCGGTGGCGGCGACTGGTACAGTAATCCTACTTCGCTGCCCAACTTAATTGAATTTGCAAACCGAAATTTGAATACCAATATACATCCTGTTCCGGCTACAGTTGAGGCAGGCAGTTACGATATCTTTAATTATCCGTTTGTACACATGACCGGCCACGGAAACGTGCTTTTTTCTGATAACGATGCAGAAGT
>JAFGAF010000173.1 GCA_016933815.1 Prolixibacteraceae bacterium | reverse complement strand
TTAAAACAACTTTCTGAACCCGATCAATTGCTTCACCTCTTCTAGTGTTTTTTGGGCCGATTCGCGTGCTTTTTCGGCGCCCATGCGGGCAACTTTGCCCATGTATGCTTCGTCCTTCAATATCTCGTCAATACGTTCGCGAATTGGTGTGGTAAAGGCCACAATATCTTCAGCCAGCTGTTTTTTAAGGTCGCCGTAACGTATCGAGCAGTCGTTGTAAGCCGCATCAAATTGGGCAACAATTTCGGGTGTCGAAACAATTTTCAACAAGGTAAACAAGTTCTGCACAGCCTCCGATTTTGGGCTGTTGGGTTCGGTGGGGCCGGCATCGCTAACGGCGCGCATCACTTTTTTGCGGATTGATTTCGGGTCTTCGTACAAGAAAATACCATTCCCTTCCGATTTGCCCATTTTACCGCTTCCATCCAAGCCGGGCACTTTTATCATGTCACCGCCATCGAAAGTAAAAGGTTGTGGTAGCGGGAATAACTCGCTGTTGTACATTCGGTTAAAGCGTCCGGCAAATTTACGCGCCATCTCAAGGTTTTGCTCTTGGTCCTTGCCCACGGGCACAAATTGTGCTTTGTGAATAATAATGTCGGCAGCCATCAAAACAGGGTAGGTGAGCAGTCCGGCGTTCACATTTTCAGGTTGTTGGCGAGCCTTGTCCTTAAACGAGGTGGTGCGTTCCAATTCGCCAAGGTAAGCGTTCATGTTCAAAAAAGCGTACAATTCGCTCACTTCGGGCACGTCGCTCTGAATGAAAATGGTGGCCTTTTCGGGGTCGATGCCACAAGCCAAATATTCGGCAAGTACCTGTTTAACACCGGCTTGTAGGTTTTCGGGCGTAGGGTGTGTAGTCAGCGAGTGAATATCGGCAATAAAAAAATAGCAATTATAATCTTCCTGCATCTTCAAAAAGCTGCGCACTGCACCAAAATAATTTCCCAAATGCAGGTACCCTGTGGGCCTTATCCCGCTAACAACCGTAGGCTTGCTCATCGTTTTAACTTGTTAATGATTAAAAAATTTCGAGCCACAAAAATAAAAAAAATCGTTGCCCCTGCCTTATAAAATCTGATTTAATTCTCTGTTCACATTATTTGGGGGGCACACGGTCTGCGGCTGCAAGCCGTTTTGCGCCGATGGCGGTTTTACTGCTCGTGCACGTGGCTCATTCCAATCGCCCGTGCACTCGGGTAAAACCAGCCACGCCGCTGCACCGGGCTTTCCGCCTTCGCCCTGCCCCGCGCTTGCCAACAGCAGGTCAATTCCGGTCAATCAATTGTTATAATCGTATCGGGCAATTCGCTCAGTTTTTTCTCCCACGTGTCGATGCATTGTTCTATGCTACTTGTGATGTTTGTAAAATCCATTTTCTTTATTGTATCGTGTTGATATTAAAAACCTTAAAAACCGACACAAAATTAATATTATTGCATTAGTAGTGATGCGTTTAAAATCAATAAAACCATTGCAATGTACTAGAAATGAAATACTTGATTGCGATAATTTAATTGTTGATTTGAATTTTAGCC
>JAFGAF010000172.1 GCA_016933815.1 Prolixibacteraceae bacterium | reverse complement strand
GGCCCCATAATGGCAACGTATTCGTTTTTAGCAATTTTCAGGTCTATCCCTTTAAGAGCAGGAACCTGAATCTCGCCCATCAAATAATCTTTTTGTAAATTCTTTATTTCGATCAACATAAACTTCAACTTTTACTCGTACCTAATCGACTCAATTGGTTTTAAATTGGCAGCACTTTTTGCAGGCAGGTAGCCAAAACTAATGCCCACCACAACCGAAAAGCCAAAAGCAATAAACACCGAGTATAGCCTGATGAAAGTGCTGACCTCGGTTATGAGCGAAATGCCCAACGAAAGCGAAACCCCCAATATTACCCCAATAATTCCACCGGTTATACTAATGGCAACTGCTTCGGTAACAAACTGGCTCATGATATCGGATTTGCGGGCGCCAATTGCCCTTCGGATACCAATTTCGCGAGTACGTTCCATTACCGTGGCTAACATTATATTCATAATACCAATACCCCCAACAATTAAAGAAATTGCAGCAATTGCGCCCAACAGAATGTTATAAATCCGCCTTTCTTTTTCTTCTTGTTTAAGCAATTCGTAAGGTATAACAATGCTAAAATCGTCGTTATTGTAATGGTGGCGTTTTAAAATTCCCTCGATTAAACCGGCAGCTTCGACCAACAATTCGGAGCTTTCAATTTTTATGGTTATTTGCTTTATTTCACTTGTAAGCAGGTTGTCGTGTTCGAAACGTTTGTTAAAAGTTGACAAAGGCACATAAATATCGTTGTTCAAATCGCGCGAAGCTAACTCGCCAACAGTTTCGGTGAACAAGGCTTTAGCTTTCATTACACCAACTACTTCGAGCCATTGATCGTCGATTTTGACCATTTGTCCAATGGGGTTTTGATTTTGGAAAAGTGTTTTTACCAAGCCGGCACCTAGCACACAAACCTTTAAACTACGGTTGTAATGATCGTTGGTAATGAATGTTCCCCTGTCGGCTTCGTAATTTAGTATATCGATAAAACTTGGGGTTATGCCAATTACTGTCGATTTAGCCGATTTGTCGGCCACTTTAACCTCGCTGCTTTTTTCGGCTTGCGGTGCCACTTCAACCACACCGGGGATAATTTCTTTAATTACACTTGCATCGTTCAACGAAAGGCCTTGCGAAAACTTTGCCCTTACCTCTTCCAACTCGGCATTACTTAAATCTTTATCGCGAACAATTATATTATTAACACCAAGATCTTGATATTTTGCAATCGCTTCGCGTTTTGCCCCTTCACCAATCGACAACATGGCAATAACAGAAGCTACGCCAAAAATAATTCCAAGCATGGTTAAAAACGAACGAAACTTATGCTCAATAAGACCTCTAATGGCTACTTTTATATTTTCTTCGAACTGCATAAAATTAATTGTTTACAGGTTGGTAGATTTCACTTACTGGCAAGAGTTTTTGTCCTTTTTCAATATTTCCGCGAACAACAATCGACGAGCTGTTTGCAGGGCCAACGCTTATTTCAACTTTTTGATGCCCGTTGCCATCCTTTACATAAACGAAATAACGCGATTCGATTTTATCGACACATTGCAAGGGTGTGTAAAGCACATTATCGAAATGCGCGCAAATGTATTCGCAACTCACTGTCATGCCGGGCTTAAGCCTTTGATCCGAAACCAGCATTTTTACCTCCACATCGAATACTTTCCGTCTCGAGTTCCATTCAATAGGGCGGCTCAGGCGGCTCACCTTTGTAACCTCGCCTTCGAAAACCACATCGGGCAAAGCATCGAGCCTTACATTTACTTTTTGGCCAAGGTGCACTTTCATAAAATCGGCTTCGTTAACAACGGTATTCACCTTCATCCAGGTTAAGTCGGGCACATTGCCCAAAGCATTGCCCACATAAACCTCGTCGCCAATCATAATATGATCGCGTGAACGACGCTTACGAGCCACTTGAAAAATACCCGGTATTGTTGTTCGAACGGTAAGTTGTGTAAGCACGTTGTAGGCATTTTGAATTTCGGTTTCAATCCTGCTCACCCGAATTTGTTGTATATGAAGCTGATTATTGGATATTACCTTGTAATATTCGAGGCTCTTCTTTACCTTATCGAGCCGTATTTGTGCTTGTTTAAACTCAAGCTCCTTAATTTTTTGTGTTTTTTCCGATTCGAACTTAAACTGCTCCATTTCAAGCTTTTTTAATTCGAAACCAGCTTCTTCGTTTTTAAGGTTTGAATTAAGTTCACTAAAGCGGTTATCGATATCGACTAATGTTTTTTCGAGGTTAGCGCGTTGAATTTCGAGATCGTTTTCGCGGTCGATAATAAAACGCTGCACATCCGACGGATCAAATTGAATGATTGAGTCGCCGGGTTGCACAACGGTACCATGTTCGAGCAAACCAATAATTTTCATTCGGTACCAATAGCGGCCATAGCGTTGCATTACAAACGATCGCACATTCACTGCCGCCAGCTCGCCAGTTTCGGTAATGGTTTGAGTAAACTCGCCCTCGTTAACACTAAGTTCGTTGCCACTTGGGCTACTGCATGCAAAAACAATAAACAGCAAAACAAGCAGTGTAATAGTTTTCGTTTGTTTTAAATACCTCATTGACTTACTGTTTTTGGGTTTCTTCTTTAGCAAACGGATCGATTAGGGCAACCTTATCGGTTGAACGCAAGCCTTTTTCAACAATCACAAAATCGGTATTGGTTTGTCCAAGTACTAATTCGCGTTTTTCGAAACCGCCGGCTGTTTGTACGTAAGTAAAATCGGTTTCGGGTGTTGAATGCACCGCTTCGATAGGAATAAACATTACGTTATCGATTTGATCAATAATTATTCGGCAGCTTACGGTTAAGCCTGGCAACAATGTTTTACCGGGGTTTTTTATAAGAATATCAACAGGGAAAACCTTAATTTTTGAATTCCTATCTTTATTGATTGCCAAATTAGCCACTGTCATCACTTCGGCACTGTAAACACTATCGGAAAAAGCATCGGGTTTAACTTCGGCATTGAGCCCTTTGATTACTTTCGAAATATCAACTTCGTTAATTTGCACACTGGCTTTAAGCCCGCTCAGATCGGGCAATTCAATTAAAGTATAGCCGCTCCAACACTGATCGCCAATTTGGAATTTTGCATCGCTGCTCCAGTTGCGGGTAATAATAGCAATACCTGGCGAAGGCGAAATGAGCACCAGTTTCGTTAAGGTTTCGTGTGCCTCGCTAAGCTGTTTTTCCGACTGTGTAATCTCCAGCATTTTTTGCTTAAGTTCTTCCTGTTGAATTTTTTTTCGGTTTTCGATTTGTTCAACGGCCCTATCCAGAGCAATATTGGCGCGTTCCATGTTCAATTGAATTTCCTGCTTGCGAATATCGGCCTCATAGTTAGCCGCTTCGAACTCAATTTTCGATATTTGCTGCGATAACCGTGTAACTTCCAAATCGGCTTCCAATTCAACAATTGCCGATTCCTGTTCGGCTTTAAGCTTTTTCAACTCGGCGCGTTTCATTTCGAGGCTTGCTTCGGCATCGACAATTGCTTTTCGAACTTCCGAAGGGTCGAAAACGATTAGCGTATCGCCTTTCTGAACTTCAGTGCCATCTTCAACCATGTCGATTATTTTAAGTTGGCCATAACGCCACGATATTTGAGGCGAAACTATGTTAGTTGAAATAATGGCTTCAATCTCGCCTTCTTCATAAATATCGAGAAAGAATGTACCCTGTCGAACTTGTGCAACAGGCACTTCGTTTGTATTTTTTTTGTTGCAGGCAACCAAAATCATAAAAACGATGATCAGGCAGGCCACAGGTACAGGTATTTTTTTTGTCATAACACTTACTCTCAGTTAATTATAATTATTTGATAGGTTTCTTCTTCTTCGATCATTGAGCCGCCAAAATCGCTTGGCATATCGTTATATTCGGTTTGTCTAAAGGTTAGTCGATGTTTTTGCAATATTGAATCGGGCAAATTGATGTTCCATTTTACTTTTGATGCTTTAGGTTTAGCAAACGACACTGTTTCGTTACCTTCGAGGCCCATTGTAACAATTGCTAACTGAGGTGAATATTCACCCAATATTACCTGACGTTTTTCGTAGGCATTACCTTTTTTTACGTAAACAACTTTCACCGAATCGTCGTCGAATATGGCCAATTGCGGAACAACAAGCGTATCGGGGATGTGCCTTAAGGTAACTTTGCATTTTGCCGACAAGCCAATTTCGGGCAAAGTGGTAAAACTATCAACCGATGCAGTAATTTCGAAGCGCCTAATTCTCGAATTCCGGCTTATGGGCTGACCTGTTGCTGCTTTTTTAACAATGCTTCCCCATGCTTTATTACCCGGCATTGCATCGAATGTAAATTCAACTTTGTTGTTTTCAGCAATTCGTTTGTACTCGGTTTCGGTGGCCAAAATACTAACATTTACTTCCGACAAATCGGGTATTTCAACAATTTGAATGCCCTCCCACACCTCATCGCCTTCCATTACTTTTTCGCGCGAATAAGCCAACCTTGATCTTAAAGCCATTCCATCGCGGGGAGCCAACATTACCAAACTGTTCTGTATATCTTTAATGCGCTGTACTTCTTGTTCATCCTGAGAAATCTGAAGCTCCAATTTCTTCAGTTCCGATTCGTTGATCAGTTCCAGATACTTTAGTTTTTGACTGAATTTTTCCTTTTCAATAGCGGCAATTTGCAGTTTAAGCTCTTGAATTTTTCGCTGATATTGAGGCATATATTTGAGCTGCAACGAGTCAAGATTCGCAATAGCAGTTTGAGCTTCGTTATTTTTAACTTGTGCCATAAGCATGGCATAATTCATTTCCAAATCGGCTTTTCCTTTGTTGTATTGGGCTTTCGATTGTTCCAGCTTATTTATGAGCGATTCGTAATGGTCATCAATTTGACGGGCTTCAACAATACAAACAGTATCGCCTTTACGTACGGGGGTTCCATCTTCAATAACAAATTTAACGGTACCATCGACCCATGGCGGGCAAACAACCGAAGCAACATTTTCGGCTTCAACGGTGCCTTCAACAATAAGTTCATCGGTAAACGAACGGGGAGTTAATTTATGGTAAGTAATTCGTTTTGTCGATTCGGCAGAACAGGCAAAAAACAAAAAACCAACTAAAACAACAATTATCCTAATAAAAAATTTCCCCATAATTATATTTTAAAACCAGCCATTCCACTTAACAATAAACATGCCATATCGCATTATGCCAAAATAATTTTTGACTAAATATTCAGAAAAAGGATTAATCGGCTTTGACATAAAACAAGAAAAGCCACACATTATTGCGGCTTTAACTTGTTTTTTACATATTTATTTACATTTTAAACAATACTGATATTGTTCACAGCATTGTTTAATCTTTTAATTGTTTCGTCTTTGCCTATCATTTCACAAATTTCAAAAAGGTCGGCTCCCATCGAAGCGCCTACAATGCAAATTCGGAAAGCATTCATTACCAAACCAAAGCCCCATTCATTTTCAGTCACAAAAGCCGAGAAAGTTTCTTTCATTTGAAAAGCTTCCCACGCTCCTTCATAACGCACAAAAAACGATGCAATTTGTTCAATCATTTCAGGAACACCCTCTTTCCAACGTTTTTTTACATCTTTTTCGTTGTAAGCTGTTGGTGCTTCAAAAAAGTAGAAGCCTTGTTCCCAAATATCGGGTAAAAAAGTAGCACGTTCTTTCAACATAGCCACAACTTTAACAACATAATCAAGAGGTGCATCAATTCCTTTTTCTTTAAGCAGAACATTAAACGATTCGGCCAGTTCGTTATCGGGTTTAAGTATCATGTACTGATGGTTGAACCACTTCGTTTTTTCGGGGTCGAACTTTGAGCCCGACTTGCCTACCCTTGCTAAATCAAAAGCTTCGATCAGTTCTTCCATCGAGAATATTTCTTGCTCGGTGCCGGGATTCCAGCCCAAAAGTGCCAGCATGTTCACAAATGCCTCGGGGAAATAGCCATCCTCGCGGTACCCCGAAGAAACTTCGTTGGTAAACGGATCGGTCCATTGAAGCGGAAATACCGGAAACCCCATTTTGTCGCCATCGCGCTTGCTAAGTTTACCCTTACCAACAGGTTTTAAAATTAAAGGCAGGTGTGCAAACTTGGGCGATTCCCATCCCAGGCTTTGATACAAGAGCACATGTAAAGGCATCGATGGCAGCCATTCTTCGCCACGTATTACGTGTGTAATTTGCATCAAATGATCGTCGACCACATTGGCAAGGTGATAAGTGGGCATGCCATCGGATTTAAACAAAACTTTATCGTCGAGCCGGTCGGTATTAAAAGTAACTGTACCACGAATAATGTCAGACTCTGTTACATCAACATTTACGGGCATTTTAAACCTTACGACATATTTTTCGCCTTCAGAAATTAGCTTCTGAACCTCGACGGCATTCATAACCAATGAATTACGCAATTGACCACGAGTAGCGGCATTGTAGGTAAAAGTTTCGCCGCGGCTTTCGTGTTCAGCCCTCAATGCATCCAACTCCTCGGGAGTATCGAAAGCATAATAAGCATTGCCCGATTCGATAAGGCGCAGTGCAAATTCCTTGTACAAAGCCTTACGCTCCGATTGTCGATAAGGGCCACAGGGACCTCCTTCCTGAACTCCTTCATCGATTTTGATTCCGCACCAGCGAAGGGCTTCCATTATATATTCTTCGGCACCCGGCACATAGCGGGTTTGATCGGTATCTTCAATTCGCAACAAAAAATCGCCACCATTTTTGCGGGCAAAGAGGTAATTGAACAATGCTGTTCGAACGCCTCCCATGTGTAAAGGCCCGGTTGGGCTTGGTGCAAAACGCACCCGTATTTTCTGATTATTCATTTTATTGTATTTTAAGGCCACAAAGATAATGTTTAGGCCGAATTATTCATGTATGATAGCGACCTCTGTGAACAATAAAAAAAGTATTAATTGAGATAAATTATTATTGTTGATTGTCAAAATTACTCTCTTCGTTCAATTTTTATGATCTTTGTTAATTTTCACTTCAAAAGTAAACGCTTTTCGATTAATTTTGTTAGCTAAAGCAACTAAAAACCCGAAAAACAATGAATAAGCTTAACAATACAGGCACAAAAGAAATCAAAAACAATATTTACCGAATTATATTTGAATCGGACACAAAAAGCGGCAAAGCATTTGATATTGTTTTACTTATTATGATTTTACTTAGTATGGCATTGGTAATGCTCGAAAGCATCAATCCAATTAAAGAACAAGCCGGCAAATTGCTCTATTTGTCGGAATGGATCATAACCATTTTATTTACCATTGAATATGGTTTGCGGATTTACAGCTCGCCAAAACCTTCGACCTACATTTTCAGCTTTATGGGAATAATTGATTTATTGGCAATTATACCTACTTATTTGGCATTTGGCATACCCGGATTACAATCACTAATAATAATACGTTCGTTTAGGCTACTTCGTGTTTTCAGAATTTTGAAGCTTTATCATATTATGCGAGCAGGGCACATGTTGTTGCTGGCAGTGCGTAACAGTGCGCTTAAAATATTCATTTTCATGCTGTTTATTATGATTCTGGTTATTTTACTGGGAGGTATTATGTATGTAATTGAAGGAGGAGAAAATGGTTTTACAAACATTCCTGTTAGCATATACTGGGCGGTAATCACATTAACAACAGTTGGTTACGGCGACATCGTTCCGGTTACAGCATTAGGGAAGTTTGTATCAGCGTTTATCATGCTTTTAGGTTACAGCATAATTGCAATCCCAACCGGCATTGTTTCAGTTGAAATGTCGCGCACTTTTAATGCCGATTTACCCCAAAGTATTAAATGTAGCAACTGTGGAGAAAACAACCATTTAAACAATTCGGTTTATTGCCATAAATGTGGGGAAAAAATTAGCTGAGCGCATAAACTTACTCGCTAAAACGATATCCTATGCCCGATTCGGTAATTATATATTTAGGTTTTGAAGGCTCATCTTCGATTTTCTTTCGCAGTTGAGCAATAAAAACCCTCAAATATTGAGGCTGTTCGACATAACCATAGCCCCAAACTTCCTTTAAAATATACTGATGAGTTAATACCCTGCCAGCATTTTGTGCCATTAGAACCAATAAAGTATATTCGGTTGCAGTAAGCTTCACCAAATCATTATTTTTTTTCACAACGTGGTTATGCGTATCTATTTGTAACGAGCCAAATTCGAACAAATTGTTATCATCTGATTTGGTTACAATGCGAAGAGCAGCCCTTATACGAGCCATTAATTCACCGGCACGAAAGGGTTTGGTAAGATAATCGTTGGCTCCGTTGTCCAAAGCTTTAACAATATCTTCTTCCGAATTTCGCACCGATAATATAATAATTGGTTTTTGGTACCATTCTCTTAATTGAACAAGTATTTCTTGCCCATCGACATCGGGAAGCCCAAGATCGAGAAGGATTAGCGCAGGGTTATGCGTTGCCGCATCAACCAAACCCTCGTGTCCATTCACCGATAAAATTATATTGTAACCATTGGCTCCAAGGGTAATATCCAGCAAACGCCTGATGGGCAACTCATCGTCGATAATAAGAATTGTTTCTTTATTTTCCATAACATTCAAATAATACCTGTAATAGATGGTTTTTCCGAAGGAAGCTCAATTTCAAAACAAGCACCTCCTCCCTTATTGTTGGCAACAGAAATACTTCCGTTATGCGCTTCAACAAAACCTTTTACAATTGATAAGCCTAAACCCAGGCCACCGGTTTTATGGTTATTTGCCCGAAAAAACTTTCGAAATACTTTTTCAAGTGCATCGAGTTCAAAACCCGGGCCGTTGTCGGCAACACGCAAAACAACTGTGTTATTTGAATAAGCAATACTGATTTCAATTTTTGATCCCAAGGGAGCGTATTGGGTTGAGTTTACAACTAAATTATACAACACTTGCTCCATAAGTCCAAAATCGACTTTTATCAAAGGCAGATCATCGGGAATTAAAACACTAACATTGAAACCATCGAGCTCGTTGTTTAAATCCAGCAATACTTTATTTACTAAATCATTAGCATCATACCAATCAACACGTGGCGAGATGTACCCGCTTTCGAGTCTCGACATGTTCAATAAGTTTTCGATCAACCTGTTTAAGCGTAACGAGGCAGTGAATATTTCACTGCACAAGGCATCTTGTACATGTTTAGTATTTTCGGCACTAATAATCGAATCGGAAGCGGCCATTATAGTAGCAACAGGTATTCTCAATTCGTGCGAAATAGAATTGAACAATGTTTTATAGAGGCGGTCCGATTCATTTAGAAACCTGACTTCTTGGGCAATTTCCCCCAAAAATTCACGTTCGAGGGCATTCGATATCTGCACCAAAAATGTTTCCCAAAACGATTGCTGTTCAATAGCCAGCCTCTGATCCGACTCCGTTATCAAAACGCCCGAATTAAGGCGATTGCCCTGTAATGGGAAGAAAGTTTTCACTATGTCGGTTCGATGCTTAGATGTGGCTTCTAAAACTTGTCCATTTTTAAAAACCTTTTTAGCAAGTTCACAATCGTCGGTGCCATTATCACGTCCCTGCTCATATTTAAAATTCCCCTCACCATCCTGCAAATAAATTTGAACAGCCTTAAAGCCAAAGTTTTTGTCTATTTCGGCTAGTGACACATTTATAACTTCGTCAATTCCACTGGCTTTCGATAACTCTTTTGTTAAAATAAACAATGCATTTGTGCGCTTTTCTCTTTCACGGGCCAATATCTCCTGCCTACGAATTCGAGTTGTTAGTACACCATTTACAATTGCAATAATAAAGAATAAGCCAAATATTAGCAGATCTTCGGTTTTATCGATATGAAAAGTTAAATGGGGCGGAATAAAAAAGAAGTTCCATACCAATGCACTTAATGTTGAAGCAAGTACAACAGGCCCTACGCCCATAAATGTTGACAATACCGAAACAATAAACAACAAAATAAAAGAAACCAAATGATAATTCTGTGTATTGGCCAAAGGTGTACAAACCAAAGCAACAGCAGCAATCACTACCACTGAAAGAATATAGTGCCTGTTTTTTGCTGCATGCAATTGACTTACCGACTCTTTAAAACTTTTCAGCTTCCCCATTGTCAACTTTTTTAAAACATAAAACTAACTATTTTTTCCAAAAGCTTGGACTAAAAAGGGCTAAGATGGTATATATTTCGAGCCTGCCAATCAACATTAAAAAAGTAAGAATGGCTTTACTTACAACAGGTAAATGAGCAAAATTGCTTACAGGCCCAACGGTTCCAATTCCCGGGCCAATACCGGCCATTGAAGTAGCAACAGCCCCCATCGATGTTTTTACATCCAAACCTGTTAATATCAACAAAAAACTACCAACTAAAAATATTTGAAAGTAAACAACTACAAAAGTTAAAATTGAATGATTGTTTGATTCATTTATCGAATTTTTGTTCAGTCGAATTAATATTATTGCATTTGGCGACAACAATTTTCTAATTATTTTTCTAAAATTTTTTAAAACAATCAAATGCCGAACCATTTTTATACCACCGGCAGTTGAACCTGTACTGCCCCCCAAAAACATCGATAAAAAGATCAAGGTCCAGGCAAAAACCGGCCATTGTAAATAGTCGGCTGTAGCATAACCTGTGCAAGTAATTATTGAAATTACTTGAAAAAAGGCTTCGCGAAATGACTCTTCAACCGGCTTGTGCATACTAAAAATAAGCACCATACTAATTACCAAGCCAATAAACCCAATAACCGACAAGTAAAAGCGAAATTCTTCATTAACTTTCACTTTTTTGAACTTGCCTTTCAGCACATAATAATGAACAATAAAATTTGTTCCCGATAGAAACATAAACAACATCACAACATATTGAATATAGGCCGAATAACCGGCAATACTATCGTTTTTGGGTGAAAAGCCTCCGGTTGCAATGGTGCCAAAAGCATGACAAACACTCTCGAATAAATTCATTTTACCAAGCATTAAAAGCACCACCTCGGCAAAAGTCAAGCCCAAATAAATTAATAACAATCTTTGCCCAACTGCTTTAATTCGGGGTTGAATTTTATCTTGCAACGACGATTCAAGCACAAAAAGATGATACCCTCCTATTTGCAAAGTAGGCATTATTACAATTACCAATAAAACAATTCCGATTCCACCAATCCAATGCGTTAAACTACGCCAAAATAAAATCGATTTAGGTAAAACTTCAATATCGGTTAGTATTGACGATCCGGTTGTAGTAAAACCCGATACAGATTCAAAAAAAGCATTGATAAACTGGGGAATAGATGAAGATATCATATATGGCACCGAACCTATTAAACTTAAAATCAGCCACGATGACACAACTGAAATATATGCTTCTTTGGTTCCTATACTTTCTAGCTCGCTACTTTTTTTAATTGAAAACTTTATTGATAGCGATAAAATTAACGCAAAAAATGCCGGAATAATAAATGGAAAAATACTTTCGGAATAAATAATTGCAATAACTGCGCTTAATAGCAACGAGAAGAATACAATGATTAAATTTTTCCCGATAATACGTCCAACTATACTAATGTTCATCAAATTATTTTTTTGATTTCCAATAGCGAACAATTAGCAAAAAAGCATAAACGATTATTGAGGCAGCAAATACTACCAATAATATGAAACCCAACATCTGCAATATCGACAACTCAAAAACCATCGCTTTTTTCTAACTAAACCGCGATGCAAAAGTGCAGACGTTTTTATAAAGATGTTGTAAAGATTACCAATGCAGGTATAAAGATTTTATAAAGATTCTTTTGGAAATATTGCTTTACCAGCCACCACTTCAAACAAATCGTTTTTATTGAAATATTGCTGTGCCAAACTCATTAAATCGTTTGGTGTTATACGTTTCAATACTTCCAAAAAACCATCGTAATGGCTGTATTCTAAATCAGATTCAATTAATGTGCGAAGACTTTGCGATGAAGCAAACACACCATCGAAACTCCTGATGGTTTCACCCATCAAATAGTTTTTAACCAACCGAAGCTCCTCATCACCAATTGGTTCGTTCTGCAACCTTTCAATTTCGAAATAGATTTCTTTTAATGCAGGATGGCAAAACGCAACACCAACCTCGGTTGAAATTGATAAGAATGCAGCATTTTTTAAACTAAAAATTCCCGAGCCAATTCCGTATGTGTAACCTTTATCTTCGCGCACATTTGACATTAAACGCGATCCGAAATATCCGCCCAAAACTGTTGAAAGTATGGTTAAACCATAATAATCGGGGTGATTACGGTTGGGCATTAAACGCCCTATTCGAATGGCCGATTGCAAAGCATCATCTTTTTCAATAAAATGTACAGGCTTATTCGATGGTGAAAATTCAAAATTCAATTGTTTTATTTCGTGATCAGCCAACCAGTCGGTACCGCCAAAATGTTTGTTGAGCGAATTTTTCATTTCAGGGGTGTAAAGCCCGGCTACAATAATTCGGCAGTTATTGGCAGTGTAATATTTTTGGTGAAAATCGATAAAATGCTCACGTTTTAATTTGTCGTAATCGGGAAAAGAATTTGTATTGGCATACGGATGTGCTTCGCCAAAAACAACTTGCGAAAACGTTTTTTGAGCCAGCACTTTAACCTTGTTATTTTCGATAATGAATTGCTGTTTTTTTTTCGCTATTTGAGCACTCAATTCTTTTTTAGGAAAAACAGGGTGTTTAATAACATTGGCAGCCACCTCAAGAATTTCATCGAGGTACTTGTTGAGGGTGAAAACAGTTAGGGAACCAAATTGCTGATCGGCACTCAGGTTGAGGTAAGCCCCTTTGCTGTCGAATATTTCGGCAATGGTTTGAGCCGAGTAACTTTTCGAACCTTGGTTCATAAAAGCATTTGTTAAGCCGGCTACTAAGTTGAAAGGCTGATACCATGTACCTGCCTCAAAAATAAAGTCGATTTTCACCAGCTCCTGACTGCCACCATTGAGCCCCCATACCTGAATACCGTTGTCGAGCTTCCAACGTTCGGGCAATAAGTACTCAATTGTGTCGATGTTTGCTATTTCGGGACCACTTATACGGTTAATCATGATTGCTTTTTAAGGTAAAACAATGTTGAACAATTTTGATCGGAAAACATGTTTTCGGCCAAATCGCGAATTTTAGATGAACTCACTTGCCTGTATAAATCGCTCTGGCGGTTAATCATTTCGGCATCGCCCATTAACTCGTAAGCAGCCAATGAGATGGCTTTGTTCAAGTAACCAATTTCGGCATAAATCAGGTTGGCTTCTACTTTATTGATCACCTTTTGCAGCTCAACAGTGTTGATTATTTCACTTTTCAATTTGTTCAGTTCGTGCCATATTGCTTTTTGAGCAGTTTCAATATCAACACCATCAATCAATTTTCCGGAAACGGAAAACAACCCGGGATCGTTATCGCCCGAGATATAGGCATCTAGCTCGCTGAACAACTGCTTCTCGATAACTAAATTGCGATAAAGGCGCGATGATTGACCGTTTGATAACACATCCGAAATCAAATCGGCAACATAGTAATTGGGATGCAGCTTTTCGTGCATGTGAAACGAAATATACAGGCCGTGATAGGGAACTTTTCGTTCAACCTGTTTGTGCCTGAACTCAGTTTGTTTGGGTTCACTGGGAATTTCGTTATTTGGCACTTCGCGGCGCGGAATATCGCCGAACCATTTTTCGGCCAAACGAAAAACCTTGTTCGCATCAACATTACCAGTTACCGAAAGCACTGCATTATTAGGTGCGTAATATTTGAAAAAGAAATCCTTAACATCGGCCAAAGTAGCATTTTCGATGTGCGAAATATCCTTACCAATTGTTGGCCAACGATACGGATGTACTTTATAGGCCAGATCTTTCATCAACGGATAAACATCGCCGTAAGGCTGGTTCAGGTAACGCTGCTTGAATTCCTCAATCACAACGTTTTTTTGCACTTCGAGACTGCGCTCGCTAAAAGCAAGTTCGAGCATACGATCCGATTCGAGCCAAAAAGCCGTTTCGATATTTTGAGCAGGCAGCGTGATGTAATAGTTGGTTAAATCGTTGGTTGTAAAAGCGTTATTTTCGCCACCAACTTTTTGCACGGGCATGTCGTAGTTTGGTATATTAACAGAGCCACCAAACATTAAATGTTCGAACAAATGGGCAAAACCAGTTTTTTCGGGATGCTCGTTACGCGCACCAACATTATAGGCAACATTTACGGCTGCCATTGGAGTAGTTCTGTCGGTATGAACAACAACCTTTAATCCGTTTTTTAATATATGTTTTTCAAATAAAATCATCGGCTAACATCAATTAATGAAATGACAAACTAATAACAAAAATCCCTACCCTAAAAGTTGAATTTGATTGGCAAATTTACACCAACTGTTTAAAAACTTTTTTTCCTGTTAGCCACTTTTGTGCAGCCTCAGGTTCAAATGCCGAAAGCACCCCTTGTTCAATGGTAGTTTCAAATACCTGTAATTTATCGATTCGCCCTTCGCGCAGCCTTGCCTGAAAACCTTCGTTCAACATACGACCTGCACGCAAGGGCATTTCGTACAAACTTGGAAAAACACTGTCGTTTTCGGGCTGCTCCAAATCGAGTCGGCAACTGGCTTCACTCGACGATAAATATATTCGGCAAGCAACAGGCCGTGCCTGATACGAAGTACAATACCCTCCGGTTGGATGTAGTAAAGGGCATGGCATTTTAAATTTTAGCAAACCATCCAATTTTAACCCACGAGTTAAAACAGCTTTTGCTTCGAGCTTTGCTCGTACACCTTCGACCAACTTACCGGGGTATTTTCTCTTTAAAAAATCGGCCAGATACAACAACTCGTAAGTCGAAGCCAAAACAGTTTGATGACAACAAAAAGCACAACCTTTGCGGCATTCAGGCGGGTTACCTTCGGTACGGCTACGCCCGATAAACGAATCAATCAACTGATCGACAACAACATACAATTGTTTTTGTGCTGCAAATATATTTTTTACGCTAAAATCATGACCAATAAATGCATTGCAAAGCCGATACCCATCGTTAAAAAATGTCTCATCGAATTTTTGCCAGTAATGTGTTTGTTCATCCATGTTGAAAAAAATAGTAACCCGATCAGTTTTTGTACTGTACGCTTAAATCGATGCTCATTTGAGGGCTAACTTTATCTATTCCTTGCACATCGTAGATAAGGGTCCATTGGCCAACTTCCCTAATAAAATTATATTCAATCTTATTATTCCCTGCTGCATCGTAGCGTTCGTGAAAAACGGTATCGGCTTTAGCGTTTCGCATAATTAACTCGCAAGCACCTTCAACAATTTTAATGTTTCCTTTAAGCTCCATAATTGCCCCGGGTGTATCAACATTAATAATAATTGAATCTTTCACCTCGGCCTTTTGTTCCTCAAATTCGACAGGAAACACCGATAATGTTGATGCACTGCATGAAACCAATACAATGAACACCACGAACGATATAAATTTAAAAATGTGCTTCATTAAATAAAATTTGTTGCGCAAATGTAGTTTTTTTGCACACACCATACTACTAAATAATTAATGTAAGCTTGTACCTTTTTCAATTTTACTTGCACCCGATAAAGCATCAACATCGACATTAGAATCGAATTGTGCTTGTTTGGCCTCACCCCAAACGGCCTTAAGCAGTTGCTGACGATTAACGGTTACCGCCCCATCCGACAAATGAGGAATATTGTAATTCAGGTTAAACGATCGATAAAAAAGCGGATCTTTTTGAGGCAACACAAACGGTTTGTACCACTTCCCTTTTTCATCGTAATAACTAATAAAAGGCCGCGTTGTGAGCCCATCGATGCGTTTGCTGCTAAAAATTACCCAACGCCCGTTCGACGACCATTCATGATAACTTTCAACGGCTGGGCTGTTAAACGGATAAGGTTCGACAGTGCCGCTGGCAAGGTTGAGCAAATACAGATCGCTTGTTTGATTGTAAATGGTGAAATACCCATGGCTGGCACCGGTAAACAATATTTGTTTCCCATCGGGCGAAATTTTTGGGAACGATAAGGTTCGCTTGTTCTTCGAAGCTTGATAAACAGTATCGAGTTTTCCGAAAGTATTGCTTGCAGCATCAAACTCGATGCGCATTAAATCGTAATAAACCTCGTCGAAATTAAGTGAGTCGTAATAACTGGGAGCTGCTGTAAAATACAAATGCTTGCCATCGGGCGACCAATTTGGCAGCACTTCGCGTAACTTGGTCGACACCAAGGGGTGTGTAGTAACCATATTCTTTTCAATATCGTAAACTATCAAGTCCGAAGCATGATCGTAAACTTCGTTATCCTTAATTACACCGTGAAAAAACTGCCGAACCACATCGACCGAAAAGGCAATATGTTTACCTTGCGGATGCCATGCGGTATAAGCCGCCGAAGCCAAGGTGTAAGGTGTTTTGGTTTCGACCTTAAAAACCGAGTCGGGGGTTGAAATAATTGTGCCCGAATGCTTTCCCCTCATGTGAAACGAAAAAAAGGCGGGGTTATAGTTCGAATACGAATGGCAATTCATACAATTTCCTTCGCTGTTTCGGTTCAGCATTATCGGGCGTTCGGTAAAACCAGTTATATCGCGCTGGTACAAACCCATTTTCTTCCAAAGAATATAGCCAACATTAATAAGACGGTACGACAAATGGCTGTCGATTGGGTGTGGTGCAACATAAATTCCAAAGGCTTTGTACTTTTCCCAAATTCCGTTTTTTTCAACAGCAACATGCACTTTCAATTCTTCACCTTTGTTCTCATCGGCAATTTTTTTCCATTTTTTAATTGGAATATCGGCTACGCCGTTGTTCGATTTACACACCAAGGTTTTACCATTTTTGCCGGATATACTAATTAAATAAGCACTGCCATCTTCTTCAACTTTGAAGTTTGGCGGAGCAATGTTATAAGGAACTGCCACATTGGTGTAATCGGGAAAAATTTGCGGCAAAACATTGAGCTGCTGGGCATTATCGGGCACACTGTTGCGACTGCACGATATGGTTGAAACAGCAAACAAAAGTATAATCAATTTAAAAGAGCAACTGTATTTTTGCACAAATCGGAGTTTTATATTATTCAATGCTTGTTTCATTCTACTACAATTTTACGGTTAAGCGTTACAGGGCTTTCAAAATGCAAATAATACCAATAGGTATCTTTGTATTTCTTTAAAAGATCTTTTGCGTGGCTTGCACTTTGCTCAAACTCGCTGTAAGTTGTTATGTAATCCGAAAAATCGGCCAAAACATTATCGTCGATTTTTATATTGGGCACCTGTTTTCCCTCAATATTCAGCTTATACATATAATAAGTAAGTGCTTGCTGATACACCTTTGGAAAATGTTTATAATTAAATCTGAAACCAAGCGGAAAATAGCGTGCAAAAGCATCGAGATCGTTATTTAACAGATAATACGACATTAGGTACTCGTATGCCATACGGTTATTGGGATGATCGACAAGAAGATAGTACAAATCATTATCGGGCGACATGCGGCTAACCACAAAATTCTCAACGGGAATCATTTTGCGAACCTCGAGCATCGATTGCGACAAATTGTTTTCCTCTATCATTATTTTGTACTCAGCTGCCTTCGATTTATAAAACACATACTTCGAAAGCAGGTTGATGTAATGCTTTGCTGCATTGAAATTGCCATCAACAATATGTGCAATAACAAGCTGTTCAATTATTTGCGGAGAATACTCGCGTTGCGAAATTGCCTCGTTGGCCCAGTGAATAGCCTCGTTTATATGCCCCAGTTCGTAATACAATCGGGTTGAAGGCACAAGAATTTCATTCATAAAATGCCTAACGAGAAAAAGCCCGTCAGCCCCCCATTGTTGATGAAAGTGAAACATTTTTTCGGGCATTTCGCCGGTATAATACAAAGCCATGTTGGTGTGGAAGTTCACCAAACGCTCGTTTGAAGGATTTGCTTCAACTTTTTCTATTAATTTTTCCCATTTATTGTTAAAAGCCAAATAATCAATTTCGGTTTTAAAACGTTGATTTTTATCGAAATTAAATACGAAAAGCATCACAAAAGCTAAAACAACAATGGCATATTGAAAAAAGATATACAAGGGTTTAATTCTTATATAATTCCCAATTTTTGTTGCAATCCATTGTAAAAAAAGAGCTATCGGAACAGCAGCAAAAAACATCAAAAGTTCAATACTTAACGGATAAGTGCTTAACGATGGGCCAAAATATGTAAACGCATCGTTTACAGTAATAAAGAATACATAATGTGCCGATATTAAAGGTACAACAACTGCCAAAAGCGCAATCAATAATAGACTAATTGGTTTAAATTTACGCGAATGAAAAATTTCAATAATCAACAACGAAACCGAAAAAAGCACAAAAACGCCACCTCCCAATAAATAAAAAGCAATTGGCATTATTATAATTGCAGGTAAAAACTGTTCGTAATAATGTTTTAACAACTTACCAAAAGCTTTGTAAATAACTAAAAGTAAAATCATTAGCACTGCAAGCAACAAGTAATAAACCGGAAAAGAATAGTTCCCTATCAAAACCGACAATGCCAACACCGGCAAATACAGAACAACAATATTGGCTTTTATTTTAACCGATGCAAGCAATTTACCACCAAAGAATACAATTAAGAATACCAAAAAAGCATATAGCAGGGCTCC
>JAFGAF010000171.1 GCA_016933815.1 Prolixibacteraceae bacterium | reverse complement strand
ATCGGGGTATTCTTTTACGGCTTCGCTGAACGAGCAAAAAATGATGCCCCGCTCGGCCAAAGTTTCTTTGAAAGTAGTTTTTACCGAAATACTGTCCATTACCGCATCGACGGCCACACCACTGAGCAATTTCTGTTCCTCGAGCGGAATGCCCAGTTTGCTGAAGGTGTCGAGCAACTCGGGATCTACCTCGTCGAGGCTGTCGAGTTTTTTCTTTTGCTTTGGAGCTGCATAATAGCTGATTGATTGATAATCGATGGGTGGAATTTTGAGGTAAGCCCAATCGGGCAATTTCATTTCCTGCCATTTGCGAAATGCCTTCAACCTGAATTCGAGCATCCATTCGGGCTCTTCTTTTTTGGCCGAAATAAGGCGTACAACATCCTCATTAAGTCCTTTTTCAATTATTTCGGTCTCAATTTCGGTAACAAAGCCAAATTTGTAATCTTCGCTGGTTACCTTCTCGAGTATTTGATCTTGTTCTGTCATAAACTAATTGTATAAGAAATCTGGTTGTATTCTAACAACGAATTGGCCATACTGTTTAAAAAATGTTGCAAAGATAGTAAACTAGTCCTATTTTTGCCCCGATATATTTAATACCGTACCACTTTATCCGATTTTAAAATGACTGAAAACGAACGCAAAGTAACACCAATTTCCGACTTAGGCGAATTTGGACTGATTGATCACTTAACAAATAAAATTAAGTTAAGAAATAGTTCTACCTTGTTGGGTGTAGGCGACGATGCGGCCATTCTCGATTTTGGCGATAACGAAGTGGTAGTTACTACTGATTTATTGACCGAGGGCATTCATTTTAACCTGATGTATGTGCCTTTGAAGCATTTAGGATATAAATCGGTAGTGGTAAATTTGAGCGATGTGGCTGCAATGAATGCTATCCCAAAGCAAATAACCGTTTCGCTGGCCATTTCGTCGAAGTTTTCGGTTGAGGCATTGGACGAATTGTACGAAGGCATTTACCTGGCCTGCGAAAAATATGGAGTCGATTTGGTGGGGGGCGACACTACCTCGTCGCTTACCGGTTTGGTAATAAGCATAACTGCCATTGGAACTGCCCCCAAAGGAAAAGCTGTGCGCCGTAGCGGGGCAAAAGCCAACGATTTGATTTGTGTTACCGGCGATTTAGGTGGTGCTTACATGGGGCTTCAGCTTTTAGAACGCGAAAGCAAAATTTATAAAGATGCGCCACAAATACAACCGCAGCTCGATGGATACAACTATATTTTGGGCCGACAACTGAAACCCGAAGCCCGCACCGATATGCAAAAAGTTTTTGATAGCTTGAAAGTTCAACCTACTTCAATGATCGATATTTCGGACGGTTTGTCGTCGGAGTTGATGCACATTTGCAAGCAATCGGGCACAGGTGCTAAAATTTACGAGGAAAAAATACCGCTCGATAACGAGACCAAGGCAATGGCCGAGGAGCTGAACATTAACCCCCTGGTAGCTGCTTTAAATGGTGGCGAAGATTATGAACTGCTGTTTACAGTACCTTTGGCCGATCACGACAAAATTCGCAACCATCCCGACATAACAGTTATTGGGCATATGGTTTCGAAAGAAGAGGGCACCCACTTAATCACTACCGGAGGTTCCGAAATTGAATTGACTGCTCAGGGCTGGAACCCGTTGAAAGAGTAATCTGCATTTTAATGGTGATTATTGTTATTTTGAAAAATAAAATATTTATAACTTTTTTTATAGCAAATATCAAATGCATAGGGAGAAAGCCCGCATTAATATTTATTTTTATACGATAATTGTTTATTTTTTAAGGCCGTATGGTCCCGATAGCAATCGGGATCGCATGAAATAAATTATCAATCAACTTGGATGTAAGTATTTTACATGCTCGTTTCATAGTTTTATGTTTATTCCTAAATTTTAGAAGGGTTTACATCTGATCGATTGGCGATTATGGCTAATGCCCTTTTAATAGTATTTAGCACTTTAATCTAAACTCATTTCATTTTGCACTTCGCAATGAGCGAAATATAATGAAAACTGCTCATCGAGTTGTGCGTTTTTGTTTTTAATTGAATAAGAACAATTTTAGAATTCATATTACGTTTTTTTGTCAAATGTAATTTCAAATGTTTATGTTTGATCAAATCATAGAATACGTAACAAGTTATACCCATATTTCTTCATTTTTGAAGTTAAAAGCAAACATTAAATCCATTTTTATAAAGAATATTGTTCTGTTGGTTTTTGGGTTTTTTAGTTGTACAACTCAATTTGAAGATGACTATAAAGGTGCTTTAGTATTTTCAAGCGATACTGTTTCTTTCGACACAATTTTT
>JAFGAF010000170.1 GCA_016933815.1 Prolixibacteraceae bacterium | reverse complement strand
ACCGGTCCAAATGCTATCATTTTGTTTCTAATTCGTTCAGCCTGCGTTCAATTTCCTCTTGCGCTTTTTTAAGCGATTCGGCTTGTGCTTTCAGGTTGAGAATTTCGTCGTTGCTGTTGGCTTGTGGAGCGTTTGTGTATCCGGCGCTAAAACCGAACCCACGACCGTAAGCCATGCCGCGGCCACCAAATCCACGGCCTTGTCCACGTCCGCCACCAAATCCGCTACCAAATCCGCGGGTGAACCCCGGGCTTTCGTACCCTGCACAATAACCTAAACTTCTGCCGGTCATAGGACCTTGTCCCATAGGACCTGTTTTGTCTCCTCTTGCCATAATTTTAAATTTTTATGTGTTTTATGGTACAAAGGTAAAAAATAAAACGAACATATGTTCATATAAGTTGAGTTTTTTATAATCCAAAAATAACTAGTAATGTTCCAACCAATAAGGCAACCAACAGATTAATTGCTTTAACCTTGATGAAACTTTTTCTGCTTTCAGCTAATAAAGGGAGCATGCCATGCCCATCCTGTGCAATTGAACTGGCAAGTAAAATACTTAAAGGAATTAAGCCTTGCGAGAACAAGGTAACAAAAACCAAATGCGGCCCACTTTCGGGGATGATACCCATTAAAACTGCAATCAACAAAATTAAATACTGATTATTATCGAGCAGTCCGTTTAGCATTGAGTTGGTTTGTACAAAATGTAAAGCAATAAAGGCACCCCACGACCAAAGCAGGATTCGGAGCAGATGTTTTTTTACGATGTGGTCATACAAATGTTCTTTTAAAAAATGATCGGGAACGGTTGCTGAAACAAAAAGCATAAATATGCCACCTAAAAGAAATGTGGTTTTTTTCCAATCCCATTTAGGACTACCTAAAGTGCCCGAAATTAAAAATGCGATAAAAAGCAATATGCTTAAAATCATTATCAATCTTTCGAAAGTAATTTTTTTGAGTTGAGGGACTATTAGTTCTTTGTCGAAACATTTGCAAACATTACGATTATGGAAAGTAAAGCCAATTTGTTCGGTTTCAGTTATTTTTTTGTTTTTTGAAAATTGATGCACCAATAAGCCTGCAATAATTGCGATAATAAAAAGTGCCATATTGATAATTAATGCTTTGCCCGGAAACAAAGCAAACATTACAAATGCTTCGTCGCCCGATGTGGCTATCATAACCGAAACCAATGCTGCCAAGCCCGCCATCTTATGTGTGTATAGCGATACTATTGTAAATGCACCCATGCATCCCGGCGTTATTCCCAACAACGAGGCAATAACAATTTGCAGAAAAGGTGTGTGCTTTAATTTTTCGGCCCAGGTATTTTTGCTTTGAACATTTATATAGTCAATAACAACCATCATTAATAAAACAAAGGCAGTTATCATTAATGAATGTTTGAATGTGGCGATTAACATTTCCATTGTAATGATTATTTTTCTACAAAATTAATGCATTTTCTTTTTTATGAACATTTGTTCGCTTAAATTTGCCTGAATTTAATTTCTCAAAATATGATACATCATATAGCCTTAACTGTTAACGAATCGGCAGAGGTTAAAAATTTCTATGAAAATGTTTTGTTGTTTAATGTTCATCATCAATTTAAATTAACAAGCGATTTGTCGAACAATATTTTTGGACTGCCAACCGAAACCGAGGTGGCGGTAATGCGGCATCACGACATGGAGTTTGAGTTGTTTTTGAGTGCTCAACATGAAACAAAGGCTTTCTCGCATGTGTGCCTTACTTATTGGAAGTCGGAACGTATCTACAATAAAGCAAAACGTGCAGGTTACAAAACGGTTGTTAAACCACGTAATGAGCACGATACTTATTTTATTTGGGACCGAAGTGGTAATTTATTCGAGATTAAAGAATTGGTTGAAGATGAGGAATGGTTTTAACCGGCAACGCAGAAAAGGCAGCGAAAGGGGCGCAGTAAATAGCAGGCGTACTTTGTTTTGCGTTTGCAACCATTGTGGCTACACTATGGCTCACACGCGCGGGTTACCTTGTCGCGAAATGATTTGTCCTTATTGTAAAATTTCGTTGGTTAGTGGTATGCCCTCACAAATTGAAAGCAATGTTTCTGTTGCCAACAATGTTGAGGGGCTTACGCCAAGGCTAGCAAAAACTATGAAAAACGAAAATGCAGTTAAAAAAGAACAGTCCGAAAAAGAAAGCACTCAAAATGCAATTGCAATACCCGTTGTCGATGCACAAAAATGCACAGGCTGCGGTATTTGTGTCGATGCCTGTAAGCGTGGTGCAATATCGTTGGTTAAAGGGATAGCGCATATATCGCCCGATTTATGTGTAAATTGCCGTTTGTGCGTTCGGAAATGTCCGGTTGGCGCAATTGCCTGAAATATTTTTTAATTAAATGTAATGAAAGCCAAGTCGAAACTTAATTTCTTGATTGATGTATTACTGCTATTGTTGCTTATGGGTATGGCAGGCTTAGGCTTGTTGATTAAATATTTATTGGTACCGGGCTTCAAACGTAACGAATTATTTGGAAGCAAAGTTGAATTGTATTTTATGGGACTCGACCGCCATCAATGGGGGAGTGTTCATTTATGGGTAAGTTTAATTTTCACTGCCCTTGTTGTTTTGCACATTATTCTGCATTGGAAACAAATTGTATGTTGGTACAAGCAATTAGTTATCAGGCTATACCTGCGGCTTGCTGTATCGGTTGTTTTTGTGCTGGTTTTATTAACAATGGTGTTTGCTCCATTTTTTCTTAAACCACAAACAAAGCCGTTTTTTAAGGCTCGTATTCATCAGACAGCACAAAAAACCGAAGTTCAGAGAAATATTGTCATTGAAGCTGTTGTTGATAATGAAAAGCAAATGAACGTTGAAAAAGGTTTGGACTTAGTTTTGAACACAAATCATAATAAACCTGATGACTGGGAAAGAGCAGGGGCAATGAGTTTAACACAATTGGCTCAGAAGTATAATATCGATGAAGCCCTTTTGGCCAAATCGCTAAATATCCCGTCTTCGTTTTGTTCCGAAAAGATTGGCCGTTTAAAGCGGATTTATGGTTTCGATAACGAAAAATTAAAAGAAAAAGTGAACTATTTAATAGCTAATAACAACAATTAAGAACTTAATTATTAACTGATGAAACAAAAAATTACAGAAATTTTGAACGATGCTTGGGCAAAACGCAACCAGGCCATTGTATTAACAACTGTTGCGGCTAATGGTATGCCTAACTCTATTTATGCTACTTGCAACGCATTGTATAACGGAGAGTCAATTTTGGTAGCCAATAACTTTTTCGATAAAACATTGAAAAACATCGAAGCTACAGGTAAGGCATCGGTATTGTTCATTACAAGCGACGATAAGTCGTATCAAATAAAAGGTACGGTGCAGCATTATACTTCGGGCGAACTGTTCAAAAATATGAAAACATGGAACCCCGAACGTTTACCGGGCCATGGCGTTGCTTCAATTCGTATCGAAGAAATTTATTCGGGAGCCGAAAAACTCTTGTAGTCATTTTTTATTTGATGTATTAGCGGGTAAATCAGTAAATGGTTTGCCCTTTTTTTTTCTATATTAGCCAAAAAAAATTAAATACTCAATGCTTATTTGTCTCGTTCTAAATGAAAAAGCAATAATACATATTCATGCAAATAAAGAATTATAAAAGAATAAAACTTTGGCTATTGGTGTTAACCCTGTTGCTTGTACTTTTGATTTTTTTAAGCGGAGCTTTTATTCTTTTGGTGAATATTGGCGGATTTGGGCCTTTGCCCTCGAAAAAAGAATTAGCAGCAATACACAACGAAGAAGCATCGTTGGTATATTCGGCCGATGGGCACATTATTGGGAAATATTTTGCCGAAAACCGCACCAATATTGCGTTGGACGAGGTTCCCCTGCATTTGGCAAATGCACTTGTTGCCACCGAAGATAAACGCTTTTTCGAACACGAAGGAGTGGATGCACGCAGTTACTTACGGGTGTTTTTTCGTTCAATTTTAATGGGCGACCGAAGTAGTGGCGGAGGCAGCACACTTACCCAACAATTGGTGAAAAACCTATACGGACGAACAAACTTTGGGTTTTTAAGCCTCCCCGTAAGTAAAATAAAAGAAGCCATTATTGCATCTCGTTTGGAAAAAATATTCACCAAGGAAGAGTTGATATTGCTATACCTTAACTCGGTGCCTTTTGGCGAAAATGTGTTTGGCATTGAATCGGCAGCTCACCGCTTTTTCAACAAAGCAACACACGAGCTAAGCATTGAAGAGTCGGCGGTATTAATTGGTATGCTAAAAGCAAATACCTATTTTAACCCTCGCTTAAACCCCACCAATGCAATTCAAAGGCGTAACCTTATTTTAGCGTTGATGACTGACGAGGGATATTTATCAGAAATTCAATGCGATAGCTTGAAGTTGCTTCCGTTGGCACTTAAATACGAAAATTTCGATATTGAAGCACCTGCCGGTTATTTCGTTTATCGGGTTAAAAAACAAGCCGTCGAAATATTGTCGGAACTTAATGCAAAAACGGGCAGCAACTACAATATCGAAAAGGATGGTTTGCGCATTTATTCTACTTTAAACCTGCAAATTCACCAAATGGTAAAAGCGGCAACTGCAAAGCACTTGCAAAAAATGCAAAGCTTGCTCAACCAGGAGTTAATTCGCCGTAAAACAAAAACATATTGGCAAAAACAATTAACTGCCGATTCGGTAATTGACAACAGCCACAAGGTAAAGCGTAAAATTGAACTCTTCGATTGGAGCGGTTTCAGGGCCGACAGCATAAGTACCATCGATAGTTTGTGGCATTACCACAAAATGTTGCACGCTGCTGTTTTGGTTACCAGCCCGCAAACCGGCGAGGTGCGGAGCTGGAACGGAGGCAACCATTACAGGTATTTGCCTTTCGACATGGTTTTATCGCACAGGCAAATTGCTTCAACCTTTAAACCCATAATGTATGCAGCTGCCCTCGAAAGTGGGTTTAGCCCGTGTTCGTATCTCGAAAATGAAGCAAAAATATATGAACAATACAATGATTGGATGCCGCAAAACTTCGATAATTCAAGCACACCCGATAGTTTGGTTGCCTTGTGGTATGCTTTGGCCCATTCAATGAACCTGCCAAGTGTCGATTTGTACTTTAAACTACCATCGCATCAACTCGAAAATATTTGTTACCGTATGGGCTTGCCCCAATTGCCCGACAGCTCGCCATCGGTGGCGCTGGGTACTGCCGATGTGTCGTTGTACGAAATTGTTAGGGCCTATGGTGCTTTTGCCAATAAGGGAAAGATGAACGATTTGGTATTGATCAATAAGATTGTCGATTCAAGGGGAAAAATAATTTTTGAACGCCCCGGCCAAAACCCCCAAAGTGTAATTGGGCAGGCTACTGCCGAGCAAATAACATCGATATTGCAAAGGGCAATAAACGAAGGTACCGGCACAAAAATCAGAACGCAATATGGCATAAAGTCCGAATTGGCAGGCAAAACAGGCACTGCACATAATTACTCGAATGCATGGTTTGTTGCCTTTACGCCTAATTTGGTGATTGGCACCTGGGTGGGGGCAAGCACCCCCGATATAAGGTTTGGCAGTGCCTACGGATCGGGTTCGATGTTGGCTTTGCCAATTGCCGGAGAGGTTTTGGCAGGCATTGAAAAAAATGGCTTTTTGCGTGGCAATTACTTTACACCGTTTGAAGTAAGCGATAGTTTTAATGTGTTAATCGACTGTAGCCCTTACCAGTCGAAAGGACTGAAAGGGTTCATTGAACGACTGGTAAAACCCGAGAAGCAAAGGGAACAAAAGGTAAAAAAGGAAATCAAAAGAATTTTCCGAAAATTATTTAAGAAAGAATAAAGCATTTGTATATTTTGCCTACAAACGTTTATTTAATAGAAAAATTCAGGGTCACTTATAAAATCTTCGTCGTGGTGGCCCAAAAATTCCTCAGCATCGCGGTTACGTTTACTTTCAATACAATCAATCGATGGCAAATAGGGTTTAATGTCGATAACCGGGGTGCCGTTAAAGGCATCAACTCCCGAAACATAGAGTTTCCCACCTTCAATTTTTTCGAGCTTAACAATAGTAAATCCTATTGGATTGGGGCGCTTTGGGCTTCGCGTAGCAAATAATCCAAAATTGTGATTGTGCGATGCCCCCGGCGGGCTGACCCTACTTTCCCATTTTTTAACCTCGTTGAAATGAAACAGTACAATAATCCTATCGAAAAGATGAAGCGTTTCAAGAGCATCGCGAAAAGCCGGAAAAATCTCAATAACTCCTTTGTTGTTAGGCATTAGGGCGCCTTGGCGTGGTGCACCACTTGAAGGTGTGTATGGTGTCGAAAAAAAACCGATTGGGTTATAGTTAATTGTCTCGTTTATTGTGCTCATTTTTTACAGTCGATTTTGTAAATGAAAAAAATTGATGAAAATACAATGATCAGGTATAAGATAAAAAAAGCATTGAAGCCAAAAACACTTATTATTCCGCCTCCAATAATGGGCAACAGAGCCGGAAAAATATTGCCTGCTCCAGCAAAACCAGTGTAAATTGCACGGTTTTCGGTTGTCGAAACTTCGAGTAACAGCCCATTCATTGTAATAGTGTATAGCGAAAATGTTATTCCTCCAAGAACAAAAATATAGCGCAGCAAATACTGATCGTTAACTAAAAAAGTAGCAATGATTAATACTGTTGATAAAAATACATTAAAATAAAGTAGTTTATTGTAGCGTATTTTGTTTGAAATAAAGAAAACCAATAAGCTAATAATTACAATGCCAATTACTTTGAATAACAAAAATGATCCAGTATCGCTACTCTGAGTATGTAATGTTTGTTTTGCATAAAGCATTACGAAAGGTAGAAAAGAAATAATAATGCCCTGCGTGTTAATGAAACCCAGAAAGTAGGTTAGCTTTTTATTGATTGTCAGCTCTTTACTTAGTATTCTGATAAAAGCTTTAAAGCCGTTTATTTTTAATCCCGAAGGTTCTATTTCCTTAATATTCCAAAACCCCACCGAAGCGATTAACAACAATATTGCACCAATAAAAAACATGGCGCCAAAATTTGTTGGGAATTTAAATGCCGCAAGTACTTTTGTTGCCAAAAATGCCGAAAATAATACAATAGCTCCTGCAATGGTTTGTTTAGCCGAGAAAAATGATTTGCGCTTTGCGGGTAATACGCTTTTCCCTAAAATATCGTTGTAGCTTATGTTTGTAAATGCCCCGGCCAACGAAAAAAGGGTTATAAACAAAAAAATGAGCCACAGTATTGCCGCCGATTGGTTGTTTCGAAGATATAACAAGATTATACCAAGGGCAAACAAGGCCAAAATTCTTGTTGAGATCCCAATAATTAAATATTTCTTTTTAAATGGCACGTGACTGATGTAAGGTGCAAAAAAAAGTTGAGTGAAACTTGAACCACCAAGCATAATTGCAGTTAAAATACCAATGTGCATGGCTTTACCTCCTGACTCAATGACCATTGCCGGTATAATGATATCAACATCCATAAAATTTTGAGCAAAAGCCAAAAAACCGGCGTGCCATAAAAAAGCTTTAAAGTTATGGTTTGATATCTTTTTTGCTAGTACCATCTTTTAATAATCAATATATTAAGCCATTGATCAAAAAAATATCAAGTTGTTGATGTCGGATACTCAATGCTTGTTTCTTTTTCTTGTTTTGTAAAATTTGAAATATGAATTGCTGATAGAAGTAGCGAGATTGCCTTCCCTTAAATTTTCGCAAAATACAAAATGATTCATTATTCCAACAATTCTTTATTGCCCAGTTAACTTTTTATTGCTGTTTTCATTACGCCGTTTTTAATTGTAAAAAGTTTATGTTCGGGCGGATTTATTTCAATCTCATCTTCAATCCATCGCATGTGTTTGTTTAAAATTGGCAGCACCTCGATTGGCGATTCGATGTAAATAATTACAGGAATAAAATGCTTGTTAACCATGCGGATATTCCTTCCAAATTGTTTCGATACAAGAACATTAACTCCTTTGCTTTTTAGTAAGTCGATAATGGCCTGCCCCTTTTTTTGTGAACCATGTTCAACTTCCTCGTCGTATGTTTTAAAGCTGTTTTTTACGGTGTCAACAAAAACTGTTTCATTTTTATTCCATTCGTAAATAAGGTATTGGTCGGCATCGCCAAAGTGTGTTGACTGAAAGCGTTGCGAATGGTCAACAGCCATTGCCAATCGAATATTTTTATGGTTCATTGTCATATTTTATTTGCAATGTTTTCGGCAGCCATTACAATGGCATTTCCTGCCGGGTAAAACGATTGATAGGGTTGGGCAGAATAACTAAGCTCAATTAAGTCGTTAACCGTTGCTCCTTTTTGAATGGCAAACGAAATCAAATCAATAAGATTGGTAACAGGTTCGCCGCTAATCACCTGTCCACCTATTATTTGTTTTGAATTTTTCTCGGCCAGTATTTTTACCCTTAATTCTTTCTTTCCGGGCATAATCGGGAATTGGGTAGTAAGTTGGCTGTAGCCTTTTACAATTTCAAAACCTTCTTTTAAAGCTGCCGCTGCCGATAAACCGGTTCCTCCAATGTAATAATCGTACACTTTAGTTGCTGCTCCGTTGATAAAACCTTTGTACGACGAGTTGTTGCCCAATAAGTTGTTTGCAAGCACCATGGCCATTGGAACAGCGTTGGTTGCCAGCTTGCCCGGAGCACTCTCTTGTGTAATAAAACCTTTAAAATCGGCACAATCGCCCACTGCATATACGTTTGGTAAGTTTGTTTCCATCCTTTCGTTAACAACTATGCCGCCCCTGTTAGTGTTCAGTACTCCTTTGGGGAGGAATGATAATTCGGGTACAACACCTGTTGCAAAAACAACTAAGCCCTTAACCGTTTCGTTATTGTTGCCCGAACAGGGGGCATAATCGCCAAAGTAAATCACCTCGCCATTATCGAGATGCAGCTCGTTGGCGTAAGTTTTTCCTGTTATTTTCTCAACTCTGGAATTCAGCATTAAATGAATACCGTTTTTGCTGAGTTCTTCGGCTGCTTTTTGGGCAAAATCGATACCTACCAAGTTGGGCAATACTTGCGATGCCATATCAACAAGCGATACGTCGAGGCCTTTGTGTTTTAATGCTTGGGCAAGTTCAATTCCAATAGCCCCGGCACCTATAACAACAGCACGTTTAAGCCCGTTTTTTAAAAGTGATTGGATTTTTTCGAGATCGGCTTGGGTTTTGAAACCCATTACACCATCGAGATTGCTGCCTTCAATAGGAGGAATAAAGGGTACAGCTCCGGTAGCAATTACCAGTTTGCGGTAGGTAACAGGTGTTTGATTGTTAATTACGACTTCATTTTTATCGAAATCGACCGATGTTACTGTGCCCCGAATTAAATTTGCACCACTATCGGTTACTAATTCATCTTTTTTGAAGCATTTTTCTTCGTTTATTAAATCTTCAACTACATAAGGCATGGCACAGTATATTAAACTGTGGTCTTCGGGTCTTACAATAGCCATTTTATACTTGTTTCCCAATCGTTTAGCCAAGGTTATACCTGCAGGCCCTCCTCCAATTACAACAATATCGTACATCATATTTTTATGTTTTTTTGTTTTATTTACTCAATTCTTCTTTAACGTTACCTTTTCGTTCTTTTACAATAAGGTTGGTAACTGGAGCTTCCGATTTCATGTTAAAAACCATGTCGTGACCAAGGCAGAGACCCATTGTAATATTTAATTCAGTTTGGGCTTCGGCCAGTAATTTTGCTTGCCCTGCCGGATTGCATGAGATCCCCTTATAACCTTCAACTAAATCGGAAAAAGCAACACGCCCAAGTTTGCAATTGGCTTTTGCTACCTCAAAGCCTTCGTTTATTAAGATTTGTTCAAGCGTGTTGGCATGTTGTGTAAAAGTGGTACAATTAGCAATTCCTATTTTCTTTAAATTTGCTGATCGTGCATATTCAATAATTTCTTGTATGCGGTTATTATTGCGGTTTTTTGAATCTTCGGCTGCTTTCATTATTAAGCAGTCGGCGGCATTGTATAAATCTTTGTAGTTCATGTTGTTCGTATTAAGCTTCTAAAACTATTTCATCAACTGCCTTGCCGGGGTAAATCATTGGAAATACGTTGGCTTCTTTTTCAATTTTCACCTCAAGCAAGAAAGGGCCGTTATGTTCAAGCATCTGGTCGAGCGCAGCATTCAATTCTTCACGTTTTACAACTAACTTACTCTCAATGCCAAACGATTTGGCCAGCAAAGGAAAATCGGGGGTAGGCATGTTGGTTTCGGCATATCGTTTTTCGTTGAACAATTGTTGCCACTGGCGCACCATTCCGAGGTAATTGTTGTTAAGAATTACAATTTTTATCGGCAAATTATATTGGAAAATAGTCCCCAATTCCTGAAGCGTCATTTGAAAACCTCCATCGCCCGAGAAAAGCACAACAGTTCTGTTGGCTTGCCCTACTTGTGCCCCCATGGCTGCGGGTAAACCAAAGCCCATGGTGCCTAAGCCCCCCGATGTGATCAACGAATTGGGAATATTATATTGATAATAACGTGCTCCCATCATTTGGTTTTGTCCTACATCGGTTACAACTATAGCTTGGCCTTTTGTTTTTTCAGAAATATTACGGATTACTTCGCCCGAACGAATTTGTCCATTATCGGGATAGGCTTCTTTTTTGATCACTTTTTCATACTCGATAAGGTCGAGTTCACGAAACTTGTTAATCCACAACTTGCTAAAAATTTTGATATTCTGCGGGTTAACAAGCTCTAAGAAAGTCTTAACATCGGCATGAATGGCCAAATGAGCCTTTATGTTCTTGTTCAGCTCTGCTTTGTCGATATCAACATGTACAATGGTGGCATTGTTGGCATACTTTTCAACTACTCCGGTAACCCTGTCGTCGAAACGCATTCCAAGGGCAATTATTAAGTCGGCTTGGTTAGTGAGCATATTTGGAGCATAATTGCCATGCATACCAAGCATTCCGGCATAATTGGGATGTGTTTCGGGAATTGCTGATTTTCCAAGAAGCGTAACGGCTACCGGCACATTGCTTTTTTCTGCAAAACGAATTAATTGTTCTTCGGCTTTGCCCAATAAAATACCATGTCCGGCCAACACAAGTGGCTTTTCCGACTGGTTTAAAATCTCAATAAACTGTTCAACTTCTTCGAGTTGCAGCTTTGGGACCGGACGATATGAACGGACATATTGGGTCGAATGATAAATAAAATCGCACGCTTCCATTTGAGCATCTTTTGTAATATCGATAAGAACTGGCCCCGGTCGTCCGTTTTTAGCTAAATAAAAAGCTTTCGACATTACTTCGGCAATTTCGGCTGCTTGTGTTATCTGATAATTCCATTTGGTTACAGGTGTCGATAAGCTGATCATGTCAATTTCCTGAAAAGCATCGGTGCCCAGCAATGCCGAATGCACTTGTGCTGTAATAAAAACCACAGGAATAGAATCGAGAAAAGCATTGGCAATACCGGTAACTAAATTGGTAGCCCCCGGTCCCGATGTAGCAAAGCAAACACCCGGTTTCCCGCTAACCTGTGCATAGGCTTGTGCGGCATGTGCTGCGCCTTGCTCGTGCCTTACCAAAATGTGTTTTATTTGGCTGCTTTTTGAAAAAAGTTTATCGTAAATCGGCATCATTGCTCCACCTGGGTATCCAAAAATGGTATCCGCATTTTCTTCAATAAGCGAACGTAAAACAGCTTCGGCGCCCGATACTTTTATAGCGGTATTACTCATAGTTATATTAATGGTGATTTATTCTTTGAATGTTATTTCGAACTGCAAAAATACCTTTTGCTTTTCGATCAAAAGTGAGAATATGTTTTGGACATTATCATGTTTAAACTGAAATACGATAGCTTTTTTCCTGTGAAATTTCAACATGTGCCAAAGATTGATAATTTTGTAAAAATCAAATTTAAAGGCTTAACCTTTATGCAAAGTGAAAAGATAATTGATAATTGCAGGGAATGCAAAAGCACATCGAAGTGTTTCCAGCACCTGTTCCCTCACGAACTCGACTTTATCAGCAGTAAAAAAAAGCAGCTGATGTACGCTCAAAGCGAAAACATCTTCAAGCAAGGTGCATTTTCTCCTTATGTTATCTATGTGGTTGATGGTTTAATCAAACTGCATTTGCAAACAGGGAACAACAAGAGGATAAACATTAAAATTGCCAAAACAGGCGATTTTATTGGGTTTTCATCGGTGTTTGGCGATTCGTGTTATAATTTCTCTGCTATCGCGCTGAAGAATTCGGTTGTATGTATGATTGATAAGCAAGCCCTGCACTTGTTAATGAAGAACAACAGCGAATTTGCCCTTCGTATTGCTTCACGCAACTGCCGCGACGAAAACCGTTTGCTCGAAATAATTACCGACCTCAATTACAAACACATGCGCGGCAAGCTGGCATCGGCTTTGTTGTATTTAGCCTCTGATGAATTTTCAGATTTTGCAGTTTTTCAATACCTAACCCGTCAGGATATAGCCGATTTTGCGTCAATATCGACCGAAAGTGCAATTAAATTTCTGAAAGAATTTGAAAAAGAAGGAATACTGAAGATGAACGGAAAGTGTGTGAATATAATCAACACCCAACGTTTGATCGATATTGCATTGAAAGGTTGATTGCTTTGATATTCAGTTTAGTTATCTCCTGTATAAATTTTTAAAACTCAATCCCTTCGCGGGCTTCTATGCCATTGTTGTAGTAGTGTTTAATTTCCTTCATCTCGCTTACCAAATCGGCTGCGTCAATCAGCTCTTGAGGTGCGTATCGGCCGGTAACTACCACTTCGGTATCGGTGTGCCGGCTTTCGATGGCTTCGAGCAACTCGCTGGCAGTAAATAATTTGTAGAATATGGCGATATTGGCCTCGTCGAGTACAACCAATTGATATTCGCCCGATTGCAAGATGTCTTTAATTTCGTTCAGACCATTTCGGGCAGCATCAATATCGGCCTGTTGGGGTTGCTTTACAATGAAACAGCCACGGCCAAACTGTTTAACGGTAATTGAAGGTAGCCATTGCTCAACTGCTTTTATTTCGGAATAGGTTTTCCCTTTAACAAATTGGGCGAAATATACTTTTTTACCTGCACCTACAGCACGGAGGGCAAGACCAAAAGCTGCGGTGGTTTTTCCTTTTCCGTTGCCGGTATATATCTGGAAATAGCTACTCATCGGGGTGTTTATTATCAATTGGGGTAATGTTGTCGGAGTCGCATTTGCGGCAGTGCGATATGGGTTTCAATGCCGAAATGGTCTCTTTACAGTCGTCGCACTTGTACCAATAGTCTTCGGTTTCGTAGGTTCCGCCTTTAATAATTATTGCTTTCCCTTCTACAAATGCCTTCGATATTTTTTTGCGTGCCTTGTCGTACAAACGGGTAAATGTGGGCCTCGAAATGTTCATTTTTTTTGCCGCATCAACCTGGTCCAGATCTTCGTAATCGGCCAGTCGAATGGCTTCAAACTCTTCGTACAACATGGTAACCGACTCGAGTTGCCGCATGGGAATACCAAAGGGTTTAAACCCCTCCATGGGTGGCAACATCGATATTCGTCGGTTTCGTATTCGATTGGGCATAAGTAGTGCTTTTTTGTTATTTGCTCTTCACTACAATTGAAATGGGTACACCTGTAAAGTTAAAGTATTCGCGAATTTTATTTTCGAGAAAACGTTTATACGGATCTTTTACATATTGAGGCAAATTGGCATAAAATGCGAAAGTAGGGGTGGGGGTAGGCAATTGGGTAATGTATTTTATTTTTATGAATTTTCCTTTGTTCGATGGTGGCGGAAAATTTTCAATTGCTTCGAGCAGTAACTCGTTAAGTTTCGATGTTTTAACTTTCTTTTTGCGGTTTTCGTAAACTTCCATAGCTGTTTCGAAAGCTTTCAGAATACGTTGCTTGGTTATAGCCGATGTGAATATAACAGGAATATCATTAAATGGTGCAATTCTTTCTTTGATTGCTTCGGTGAATTCTTTGGTTGTTTTATGGTCTTTTTCAACCAAGTCCCATTTGTTGACTAAAATAATAGCGCCTTTTTTATTTCTGATAATCAGGTTGAATATGTTAATATCTTGAGCTTCAATGCCACGTGTGGCATCAATAAGCAACAAGCAAACGTCTGATGCTTCGATAGCCCTAATTGAGCGCATAACCGAGTAAAATTCAATGTCTTCCTGTACTTTGCCTTTTTTGCGAAGTCCGGCAGTATCGGCAAGAATAAAGTCGTGTCCAAATTTGTTGAACCTCGAAAAAATGGCATCGCGGGTTGTGCCGGCAATGTCGGTAACAATGTGCCGGTCTTCGCCCACTAAGGCGTTAATCATCGACGATTTGCCCACGTTAGGTCGGCCAATAATGGCAAATTTTGGGATGTCTTTCTCATCATCCGGAATGGTATTGTCGGGTAAATCGGCCACAACTTTGTCGAGCAAGTCGCCCGTTCCGCTTCCGTTTATCGACGAAATACAGTACAATTCGCCCAGCCCGAGGTTGTAAAATTCGTACGAATCGGCACTGCGCTGATGGTTATCAACTTTGTTAACGGCAAGCACCACGGGCTTTTTAACTTTTCGGAGCAGTTGTGCAACCTCGTTGTCGAGGTCGGCAATGCCTGTTTCAACATCAACAACAAAAATTATTACATCGGCTTCGTCAATGGCAAGGTGTACTTGTTTCCTGATTTCTTCTTCGAAAACATCGCCCGAGTTCATCACGTATCCTCCGGTATCAATTATCGAAAAATCTTTACCGTTCCAAACTCCTTTGCCGTAATGCCTGTCGCGCGTTACGCCCGAAACATCGTCAACAATGGCTGCACGCGACTCTACAATTCGATTGAACAGGGTCGATTTGCCCACATTCGGGCGTCCAACAATAGCTACTATACTCATATTTATTTGTCTGATCTGTTTTTACTGCATTTCGTAACCAAAGCCACGCAACTTTCTGTCTTCGTCGCGCCAGCCTTTGCTAACTTTTACATATAATTCAAGGAATATTTTCTTGCTAAAAAATTCTTCCAAATCTTTTCGGGCTTCCGAACCAACTCGTTTTAAAGCTTTCCCTTGATGGCCAATAATAATCCCTTTTTGTGTTTCGCGGTTTACATATATTACTGAGCGGATGTTCAGTACTTTGCCTTCGTCTTTAAACCATTCTACTTCTATTTCAACCGAATAGGGTACTTCTTTTTGGTAGTACAATAATATTTTTTCGCGAATGATCTCCTGTACAAAGAAACGCTCGTTCCGATCGGTAAGTTCATCTTTGGGGAAGTATGCCGGTCCTTCGGGCAGGTGGTTCATAATCAGGTCGAAAATAGGGGCGATATTGAATTTTTCGGTGGCCGAAACGGGCAATATTTGAGCGCCGGGGATTAATTCCTGCCAGGTCTCAACAAGTTTAACTACTGCCGGCTGATCCGATAAATCGATTTTATTGATTAAAATAATTACAGGTACCCCCGATTGCTTTACTTTTTCAAGGTAATCGGAGTTTTTGTCAACGGTTTCAACCACGTCGGTTACGTACAGAATAACATCGGCATCGATTAATGCGGTATCAACAAAGCGCATCATGTTTTCCTGCAGCTTGTAATTGGGTTTTAGAATGCCCGGGGTGTCGGAATAAACAATCTGAAAGTCGTCGCCGCTTACAATACCCTTTATACGATGCCTGGTGGTTTGCATTTTCGATGTAATTATCGAAATTTTTTCACCAACCAAAGTATTCATAATGGTTGACTTACCGACATTTGGATTGCCAATGATATTTACAAAACCCGATTTGTGTGCCATGAATTTTATTTTTTTATGGTGCAAAGATAAACCTTTTTTATTGATCAAACTAAAAAGCTTATCAGGCAGATTTTCAGAAGTATGTGGGAATAATTATACTTTATATTTATAGTATGCTGTGGGAAAATGTATATACAAGATGAATTTTTAGCCTTTAAGATGAAACAAAAGTGGATTAAAAGCGTTATCTTTGATGTAATTTCAATTAACACCCTGTTTTTTAGTTCCTCTTATTAATTATTCAACCCCGCGATCATACCCCGCGGGGTTT
>JAFGAF010000169.1 GCA_016933815.1 Prolixibacteraceae bacterium | reverse complement strand
TTTATCATACTGAATTGAGCGGTTTTGTGCCAAATCGCTGAACAATTCGTACTGCTCGTTACAGAAAGTAGTAAGCCCAAATTTTTCTGTTACCAGTTCCAACTCCCTGTTTTCAATTTTTCGCAAATCCATTAACTGATTTACCAGCGATAGCAAACGCCGCGAGTTTTTCGAGATGAGCTGTAGCAAACCATGTGCTTTTGGGTCGGCCTGATGTAAACCAATAAGAGTTTGAACAGGGCCGGTAATCAGGTTCAAAGGAGTACGGAACTCGTGCGAAATGTTGGTAAAAAACTGTTGTTTTGCCTGCGCCAGCATTTCGTTTTTTTCTTTTTCGAGTGTAATTTGCCTGATTTGTTCTTTCCACCTGTGTTTGTTGCGGTAAGTAACAACCAGCGCAAATAAAATAAGCTGAAATACAAGCAAATAAATAACAATGGCCCAAGGGCTGGCCCAAACCGGAGGTTTAACCACAATGTTCAACACAGCCCGATTTTCGGACCACACCCCATCGTTATTGGTTCCTTTTACAACAAATTGGTATTTATTGGGCGATAAATACGAATACGATGCCGAATTTTGATTACCTGTGGTATAGTTCCACTGTTTATCGTAACCTTCGAGCTTATAGGCATAAATATTGCGTTCGGGGTCGCCAAAATGTAAGGCCGAAAAATTTATGCTGATGGAATGCTGGTCGTATTTTAAAACTATCTCGTCGATAAATGTTACCAAACATTGTGCTTTGTTTTTACCCTTTAACTGGTTTACCGAAGTTATTTCCTTGTTATTTACCTTAATGCCCGATATTACAACTTGCGGGCTGAATAAGTTTTTACGGATATCGCCGGGGTTAAACGAGATGAAACCATCGTTACCACCAAAAAACAATTCGCCTGATTTTGAACGAGCGTTACTTTGCGAAAGAAAAATATCGAGCGGAATGCCCCTTTTCATCGGGAAAGATTCAATTTGCTCATTATGTATCGAATAACGAAATATTGAAGTAAGCGAAGTTCCCCAAATATTCCCATCAAAATCTTCAAGCAAATTATTTATGTTACAGGTTTTACCCGTTAACACATCAATTACTTTAGAATTGCCGTTGTGCGGATTGTATTGCAGTACCTGATTGTTTAGGCCAAGCCAAACATTTCCGTTGGTAGCTACAAGCAACGAGCTGATTTCATTTTGACCAACAGCCTTGCTAAGCATTGAATCCTGCTGAATATGCATGGTCGATAAATCGATGTTATAAATTTTTTTATCGTGCTTGAGCCATATTTTATCATCGGCCGAATAAATATTTGTATTAAAATTGGCTACATATTCAAAATATATTTCATCGACATTTAGAAAGTTGCCCTTTGCTTTGTACATGCCTCCACCCCATGTACCTACCCAAAACGAACCATCGGCAGGAGTAACAAATGCACTTATATAATTTGAGCGCAAACCTTTGTTTAAATCGAAATTGGCCGTAATGGTATGCATTTTTTGGTTTTTAGTATCCCAAACATTGATTCCACCGGCACTACCAATCCAAATACGCCCAAGATTATCGCCGGTTATGGTGTTAATGTTATCGAGAACAATTCGCCTTTGCGTGGGATTATCGGCAGAAAATACTTCGCGTTTGCCGTTGGGATATAAAGCTTCGACCCCCTTTTTAGTTGCCAGCCACAAAACACCATCGGGGGCAGCATACAAATCGTTTACCTGGTTACCTATTAGCATATTTTGGTACACATTGTAAACGGGTGTAAATTTAAACATTGCTTCATCGGTACTTAAACGGCTAATACCGTTTGCTGTAGCCAGCCACACAATGCCGGCATTGTCGCTAAAAATGTCCCAAACTACATTGTTTGCCAACGAGTAATTATTGAACGGATCGTGTATCGAAACTTTAAACCCAAGGGTATTTGAATCGAAATGGTAAAATCCAAAATCGGTTCCGAAAAAAACTTGACCGTTTTCGAGCGGAAAAATGCATTTAACCACTTCGTTGCCAAAGCCTGTATTGCTTGAATTGAAAACCCGGCTTGTTTGGTTGTTTCGGTTAAAAAGCACCAATCCGGTTTCGGTACCAATCCATAAAAGCGAATCGGTTTTTTTTGAATAAGGTTGAATATCGAGCACCAAATTGTTTTTCAACTCAGGTTTATAGCTTCCTTTCAAGTTAAAATGCTCCCAATTGCCCGTTTTCGAAATTGAAAGAAGGCCATTGAAGGTACCCACCCAAATATTGCCCTGGCTGTCGGCATAAAGCGAACGCACAATATTTGAAGCAATGGGCGAGTTTTGTTGGTTGTAAACTGCGTAGGTAAAAGTTTGAGTGTTGAGCTTGAAAAGCCCGGTTGCGGTACCAATCCATAATAACGAATCGCCTTGGTTTAACAGGCAGCGAACTTCGCGCGGCCCGCCAAGGTTTATTACCCTGCTTTGCCAGGTACGCGTATCGAAATGTATTAAGCCCTGATAGCACGAAACCCATAAACCGCTTTGTCCGTCATGCTCAATGGCTGTTATTTGGTTATCGGGCAAAGCTATGTTCGCATCCTGATGCTGCCTGAAAAGTTCCATTGAATAGCCATCGTAACGTATCAAACCGTTAATTGTGCCAAACCACATAAAGCCCGACGAATCTTGTGCTATTGTAAAAATTTGATCGACAGGTAAACCATCTTTCACTTTGATATTATTGAAAAGCCAGCTGTTGCCATTTTGCCCGGCTAAAAGTGAATATGCCGACAACAAAACAGCAAAAAGCGCAAAACGAATCGTATATGTGATGGTTTTAGGCATTGGTTTTAAAATACATCCGAAGATATAATTTTTTTTGGATGCGACAGAATATTAAAGCCTCGATTGAGAAGCGGTAAGTGCAAAAAACAACAAAGTGCTTATATTTGCAATTATGCCCAAAAAGAAAATCGAAGTTGAACTTTACAGTTATGGCGAATATGCTGCCTGGGACAGGCAAAGCAAGGCCATTCCCAAATTGCTTGACATAAACAATACCATTAAAGCCCAAACCGGTACCGAGTTTGGCTATGTATTGCGCATAAAAAAGGCCAAAGGGAAGCGCATCGATTTTAGGATTGACCACCCGCCCTTTAAGGACGAAACGGGCAAAGTAATGCCACCTTTTACCGGCGAAGTAATCATTAACAGCAACGATTATTGGTTCTTTCTGGGCGATTGCGTTTGGGATCCGCCCCACGACAAGATGGGAAAATGGACCATGACCACCAAAATTGATGGAGAGGTAGTGGCACAGAAATCGCTGCTAATAGTTCCAAAAAACAACAATGATCAGTAGCCTGTAAATCAATTAATCGTTAGAATTTAGCTTTATTGAACAATCATCTTATTGGTTAAACTTTCGTTGCCATCTAAAACTTTCACAAAGTATAAGCCTTTATTTAAATACTGCATATCGATTTCGAGCAAACGCTGATTGCGAACAACATTTTCGTAAATAACACTTCCCAATATGCTATATATGTACACTTTAGCAGTCTCGTCGAAATTTTTAAGTTCCAGCACAAAAGAGCCATTGTTGGGGTTCGGAAATACTTTTATCATCTTCTGGAAATCACTCGATGGTGATCGCTCATACTCAGCATTGTTAATGATCACGCTTTTTTCCGCAATCGGATTTTGCAAAATTCCACCACCATTTTCAGTACAAAATGTAGCATCGGTAGTAATATAAGCATGAACATTGCTACCGGCTTCGGCATAAAACCCGGGTAAGAATACTATCGATCTTCCGGCAATAAAATTAACTGTTGCGCCATTTGAAATAAAAACATTACTTGGCTCGCCTGCTACTGTAATAGTTTCAACAGCATTAAAACAATTTACCTGAATATTGTTTATAGTAGTATCGGCAACAGAAAGGTAATCGAGCACCAAGTTTTCTTCGGCAGCTTGCTGTGTTAGTTCAATGAACTGGTCGTCGACACCCTGCGCCGAGACCGTAATTGTTGCAAGTCGTGGTGCAGTATTCGGATTCGCTTCGGCAGTTAATACAAGCTCCTGGTTACCCGTTCCCAATGTTGGGCTAACCGCAAGCCAAACTTGGTTTGAACTTGCTGTCCAAGTGGTATTGGAGCTTACTAAAACAGTCTCAGAACTGTTTGCTGCTGCTTCAACAGCAACATTTGTAGATGACAGCGATACACCGGGCATTTCAATAATATTGTTAAAATCGCTCCATTGATTGGCAACTGCATATAAATTGGCTGATCCAAAGGGTACATACAACTTGCAGGTGGTTTTGTTTACATTGTAAAATACACTGGTTGATGAACTTAAATTAACAGGCGAAGCTTTATATACTTCTATTCTTGACAGGCTGGTATCTCCATAAAAAGCATAACTACCTATTGAAGTAACTGATGGGGGTATTGATATTGATGATAATTTATTACAATATCTAAAAGAATAATTTCCAATTGAGGTTAAACTTGATGGTAGTTGAATATCAATAAGCCCGGAACAACTGTAAAACGTCTCACTTCCTATTGTTGTCAAATTTGTCGGTAACACTATACTTGTTAATTTAGAACATTTATAAAAAGCGCTATTATTTATTGTTGTCACGTTAGAAGGAACATAATAATGTCCTTCTTTTGAAGTAGGACAATGAATTAATGTGGTTTTATTCTTATTGAACAATACTCCATCTTCACTTGAGTACACATTATTATTTGGGTCGACATTTATTAAACCGCTAAAATCGCGGAACACATTATCATCAATAAGAGCAACGGACGATGGAATGTAGATTGAATCACTTTCTGTACAATAATAAAAAGCATACGAATTAATAGTTGTTAAACCAGATGGCAGTACAATTGACCTTAGCCCTGTACATCTGTAAAAAGCGAATTTGCCAATTGTTGTAATTGATGAACTTGTAGGAAATGATTTTAAACCACTGCATCTATAAAAGGCATAATTACCAATTGATACAACAGTGTTTGGTAGTATAATAGTTTCAAGACTTGGTTTGCCGGAATTAGATACTGGCTTATTGAATGCATAATCAGGAATTTGGTTCGCAGGGTATGTTACGGTACTAGTTCCTGAAGTTCCGAAGGTTCCTGTATAAGAAACAATAGAAGCATTGCTCAAATCAATTCCTTTCAAATTTGGTATACTATCTCTCATTATTTGGAAATCCCGGGCATCAATACTTCCGTTAATTGTCAAATATTCTAAATTAGATAAAAAAGTACTTATTTGGCTATACAATTCACCGGGAGTAACATTAACTATTGAGTCAGAAGACTGACTTATTTCAACTATCTGATTATCATGCCCTAGTACAGATATTGTTATCTCTGCTGAACGTGTATTTCCTGTTTCATTCTTCTCAGCTACAAATTGTAACGTTGATTTACCAGATAAGCCAGAACTTGAATTTAAAGATAACCAAGACTGATTGGATGTTGCTGTCCAGTTTGTGCTTGAAAATACTAATAATGATTCGTCTCCTCCAAATGGTTCAATTTCAAAATTGTTTCCCGAAATAAAAAACCCATTGTACCCATCAGGTAAATCTGATGGGAATACATTAATTACGGCACCTTGATCATCGGTAAAATCATATCCTTCTTGATCTGGAATGGCATTAAGGCTTCCTAAATAAAAATATCCGTCGGCATAGCCGCCCCAGCCCCAATTGAAATGGAAATAGTCATCCTCTCTATATCCGTCGCAAATAAAAGCATGACCACTGCTTGGATTAAACCCGTCGTACCATATTGGGCGTTTTAAGTTTAACTCCGATTTCAATAGATTAATCCATTCAATTTCGGTATAATCATTTTTTTCAACAAACTGCGCATTTGGTGAGTACCCAAAATACTCAACCAATTCATCGCTTGGCTCTGGGGCTCCCGAACCAGATGGGCTATAATTCATATTAACAGCCACACCACAATGGTACAATAAAGTAGCCACTGCATTGTTAGCTTCAGTAACTTTATTGGGCATTTGGCTCCATTGGTAAGTAGTGGAACCAAAATCGGCACTTTGAATACCATAAGTAGTATGTGTGTACGAATAAGAACCTGTTCCGGAACTTGGGAAACCCCAATACTTCATAATTTGTGCCATGGCTGTTGCTACACAACCTGCCCAAACCCGGCCACAAGGCCCTGCTGAATCAACAGGGCATAGCCCGTTGTAAAAACAGCCCTGGTTCCAAGTAGTTTGTAATAAGGGAGCTACAGATGTAGCTGTTGATTTCAAAATTGGAGTGGCATCGTTGAGGTTTTCCCACTGCTCGGCCACAGTACTTTCGGGCAGTGTTTGGTTTTGCTTTATAAATTCGATTTCTTTTTTGCGGTTTTCCATCCAATTTACAAAAGCCGGCGGTTGGTTATCGGCATTAAATTCACCATGTAACGAATAACCTAAAATTGGCCAAATTCGCTCATCAGCTGCAACTATAACAAAACCAGTGTTATTGGCGTTGTTAACCACATAATAAAGTGTATCGTTGTTCTGCCCGGTAGCCGAAAGGGGCACGTTTTTTTCTTCGCTTGGTTCATCACTAACTGCCCTAAACGATTGGCCGCTCATTTTAGCAAAAAAGTTTTGGGCTATATTTTTAGCATCGCTTTCGCTTATGCTTTGGGCAAACAAACTGCCTGGAAATGCAGCTGTAAGCAATACAAATAAAACTATAACGAACCTTCTCATACAATTATTTTTTAAATATCTAACTTAAAGCCGGTAGTGTTGAGAAGGAATCTGGAATAAAAAACCAAAACAAGAATAATGAATTTTCCGGTTCAATTTTTAATCATTTAAAAATATCTATTTTTTCTATTTTTCCAATCACTAGTTTTGTTTTTAGTTGTATTTGGTTTGATTTAGGCAAAAAAAGGTCTTAAGCAGTTGGGAATGTTCACATTTAAATTATTTTTGATTCTACAAAAACAGGCAAAAACCAAAGCAAAAAAATATGAACAACAACAAACGAACTCTTCATTTCGAAACATTGTCAGCTTGTAGTATTTTAACTCTTTTGATTCAAGCAGGTAAATTAGCTGTTGTGAGCTTACTTTTTTTAGTATCAACCAATAATTCCTATTCTCAACAAGTAGAAACCGATGCTATAAATAAAATGCTTTTAACAGAAACTGTTGACACAACAATAATCAACAGGCTTTACGAATATTCGAAAAAAATTTATCAAACGAAGCCCGATGAATGCATTGATGTTGCTCGCCAAAGTCTGTTAAAATCAAGTATAATTGATTACAAAAAGGGAAGTAGCCGGCTATTAAATGTTTTAGGTTTAGCACATTACCAAAAGGGAGAATATGATTCAGCACAGTTTTTTATCGAAAAAAGCTTTCACATTTCATCAGCAATTTACGATACAGTTGGTATTGCACAAGCTTTTGATAACCTTGGTACCATATGTCTGCATCGCAGTAATTATGCCGAAGCAATGAAATATCGCCAAAAAGCCAATGAATTGTACTTACAAACCAACGACAGCATAAAGTATGCTTCGGGATTACTATGGATAGGAAATATTCTTAAAGAGCAAGGTGAATACGATCAGGCATTGAATTTCTATTTAAAATCTCTTTCAATTTCAGAAATATTTAATGACATAAACAGTATTGGTATTTGCAAAATAAATATTAGCAGTATATACAGGTACCTAAAACAATACGACAGTGCAATTCAATACGCAAATGATGCCATTACAAATTTCAAATATTCTGAAAATTTAAATGGAATAGGTTTTTCGCTATATCGTTTAGCACTAGTTTACCATGAGCTGATGAATTATGAAATATCCAATAAGTATTTGCTTGAAGCGCAAACAATATTTGAAACAACACAAAACAACTACTTTTTATGTCTAGCAAATTTGCAGCTTGGGGCAAATCTAAAAAATTTAAATGATTATGATGCTGCCTTTGAACACTTATCACTTGCTAAAAAAACTGTATTATTGTTTAATGACAAAGCTTTACTTGCTACAATCAAACAAAACATTGGCACTGTTCACTATGCTGATGGTGATACCATTAACGCTTTGAAAGAATTTATAGAATCTGATATAATTTTCAAAGAACTAAACATAAAAGAAGGTCTGCTAAAAAATGCATCAAATTTTATCGAAATTTATAGCTATTTAAATGAACCCGACAGCGTTGTTAAATACTTAAATCGTTATAAAAATGTTTCAGATACTCTTTTAAATGAAAACATAACAAAATCGATTGCCGAGATGCAATTGAAATACGAAACTGAAAAAAAAGACAAGGAACTTACCCAACTTCAGCTTGAAGGTGAGCAACGAAATAACCAATTACAACTTATTGCCAAAGAAAAATTAATTGCTGATTTGGAGCTTCAAAATGCTATGATTGAAGCAGAAAAGCAACAACAATCCATTGTTTTACTTAACGACGAAAAAGAGCAACTTGCAAACAAAAATAAAATACTTGAACTTACCGAACAAAATCAGCTTTTAGCACTTAAGCGCGAGAAAGCTAATAAGAAACAACAGAGCTATTTATTCTTGTTTGTTATTTTGAGCCTATTGTTAATATCAATCACCTTTATAATCATATTCAACAACCAAAAAACTAAAGAAAAAGCCCTGCTTACACAAAAAATAACAGAAAACGGGCTTAAAGCAATCAGGTCACAAATGAACCCTCACTTTATATTTAATTGCGTTCATACCATTGAACAACTACTTAATGATTTAAAAATTGAAGAATCGAAAAATTGTTTAAATAGTTTTTCGGCATTGACCCGAAGGGTTCTCGAAAATTCTCAACTACGCGAAATTACTTTATCAGAAGAAATTCAAACATTAAAATTATACATGAATTTAGAAAATCTACGCTTTAATAATCCTTTTAGCTATCAAATAAATATTGCCCCAAATATCGACCCTGAAACCACACTGGTACCACCTCTTATTATGCAACCATTTATCGAAAATGCAATAAAACATGGTTTCTCGGGGTTAGACAAACCAGGACAGATTTCTATTTCTGTGTTGAACGCAGAACAATACATGGTTTGTATGATAGAGGATAACGGGAAAGGCCGTTTAGCCAAGCAAAATATTAAGCAACTATCGGGGTTTAAAAAAGAATCGTTTGGCTTAAAATTTACCGAAGAACGCTTAAATCTAATCTCCGAAATAAAAAAGATTACCTGTTATTTTAAGATTGATGATCTTTTCGACCAGCAAAACAACCTGCACGGAACTAAAGTGACAATGTACCTCCCTTTAGAGTTAAGTGTTTAGAATGCATATTGATCACTTAAAATTGGTATCTATTTCTCAATTACTTCAAACTCAACCCTGCGGTTTTGTTGGCGACCTTCGTCAGTGTCGTTTCCGGCAACAGGTTTGGTTTCACCATAACCTTTTGAACTTAGTCGTTTTGCCGATATGCCATTGCTGATAAGATAGTTAACAACAGCTTTTGCCCTTCGTTCCGAAAGACTTAGATTGTATTCATCGGAACCTTTGCTGTCGGTATGCCCTGAAATTTCGATCTTCATTTTTGGATTATTGTTTAACGTTGAAAGCAGTTGGTTCAGCTCTCCTACCGATTCGTTGATTAGCTGATCGGTATCAAAAACGAAAAAAAGGTTGTTGAGCCTGATTACCTGTCCGGTTTCGATAGGTGCCAGCGACAAATCTTTGTCAATTTCGTAATAGCTTGTCAATTCTTCTAAATCGAGAAAATCACTGATAGGATAGAAGCCTTCCTTTTGGGCCATGAACGAGTATTTGTAGCCGCCTTTCAGCGAAATTTGGTAACGCCCGTCGAGTTGGTTCGAAATGGCCGTTCCTACTTCTTCATCGGTAGCCAAAAGTTTATATCGAATTAAGGCACTAAGCGGTTCGCCGCTTTTACTATTCAGAACTTTACCCGATAACAGCGCAACTGCTTCGGGCTGAACATCTTCTTTCAATATTACCTTGAAAATATCGCTGCCGCCAATGGCCTCGTTTACCGACGATAAATAGGCAACATTGCCTGCAGCTGGAATTGTAAAGTAGCCATCCCAATTTTTAGTGTTGATTTCGGGACCCATATTTTGAGGTGTGCTCCAATTCAGCCAAGTATTGTCGAGACGTTTCGACATGAAAATATCGGCATCGCCTTCACCTGCATGGCCTTTCGAAGAGAAATAGAGGGTTTTCGCATCGGCAGCTACAAATGGAGAGAACTCAATCTCGGCAGTGTTAAGGGTTGAGCCCATGTTTACCGGCTCCGACCAACGGTTTTCGCCTTTGTGGAACGACACAAAAAGGTCGAGGTTGCCCATACTTTGCTCATTCTCAATGGCCGTAATCAACACCTTTTGATCGGGCGAAATGGCATAACTAACGTAGTTTCCTGTGTTTTCAAATTTGTCGATAAGCACATCCTTCGGAACCGACCATTGGTTCGGCCCAACTTTATTCGATACAGATAATCCGCCTCCGTTGGGATCGCCTTTTTTGGTGTAACGGTTGCCCAAGTACAATGTATTCTGATCGGGCGAAACGGAAACCACAAAATTACCTTGCTGGTTATTAAGTGGTTGTCCAATGTCTGTGGGTTCACCCCAAATTGTATCTGCATCAAGGTTTGAGGAAAATATTTCTTGATTTTCACTTCCCCATTTTTTAATAATATCGGGGTGATTGTTCCGTACAAAATAAATGGTTTTGCCATCGGCCGAAATAACCGGGGCAAACTCGTTGTAAGGCGAATTGATATTTTGCCCAAGATTGATCTTGTGAACTTCGGCTTTCCGGGTTTGTTCAAGCCAATCGTTTTGCGACCAAGCATTCAAAACCATAAACATTATTGAAAGAAAGACTATTAGCTTCATAATTTCATTTTTTGGGTGATAAGCTGTTACATAATGGGTAAATCGTGCCCTCGCACCGCTTGTTTCTTAACTTTTGAGTACGAGAACGATATGCGCAAACCCAATTGGTGCAAGCTGGCTTTTTCAGTTAGAGTGAGTAAGCTGTTGTATGTGTTACGCCAGTATATTAAGGAAGTTTGCGATTCGCTGATGATGTCGTTCAAACCGTATGAATAATAGGCACTGATGCGCGTATTTATCGAAGGTGAGAGCTGATAGCCAACACCCAATTCGGCAAAAAGCGAAGTGGCTATTGCCAATGCGGCATTTCCTTCGGGGTGCCAGTCGGTGCGGCTATCGTACAAACCGTGTGCAGGAATATTAAATAGCTCCAAATCCCATTCTTCGAAATACAAGCGGGTTTTCAAATTGCTGTTTTCCAATCGGAAATTACCGGTCAACGGGATTCCGATTTTTAAACCGGCACGGGCAATCAGGTTTGTTTTTGCTGAAAGAGCATGCCTGTAAACAGCCGAAATGGGAAAATCGAGATAGTGCATCACTGTGGTTTCGTCGATGTTGGTATTGTTCGATTCGATGAAAAACTCGTAATTACGGGCTACAGCATCACCTTCCCAATTATCGGTTCCC
>JAFGAF010000168.1 GCA_016933815.1 Prolixibacteraceae bacterium | reverse complement strand
TTTCACTTTTTCGTTGAGCGAAGCAGTTTCGAAGGAAGGGCGTTGCAACAGCGAGGGCCAATCTGTTCTCAATGGGTACTTTATTACTTTCATAACGAATGAGTCATTGGTCATTGGTCATTGGTCATTAGTAAAGTGAAAAACACAATGACTAATGACTATTGACTGATGACTGATTTACAATATCATTTTCTCAATAGGTAAAACAAGAATTCCTTCGGCTCCAAGTTTACGTAATTCGGAGATGTTTTCCCAAAAAAACTTTTCTTCGATTACCGAATGTACAGAACTCCATCCGCTTTCGGCCAGAGGCATAACGGTTGGGCTTTTCATCCCGGGAAGCATCGAAACGATTTGATCGAGCTTGTTATTGGGGGCATTCAGCATGATGTATTTTTTCCCTTTCGAACGTTCAACCGATTCGATACGGAAAAGCAGTTCGTTGAGGATGGCTTGTTTTTGCGGACTTAAACCGGGTGTTTTAATTAACACCGCCTCGCTGGGGGTAACTACCTCTACTTCTTTCAATCCGTTTGAAACCAGTGTGCCACCCGAACTTACAATGTCGAAAATACCATCGGACAGGCCAATGCCGGGTGCTATTTCAACCGAGCCATTGATAACATGAATGCCGGCTTTTACACCTTTTTCGGCAAAGAATTTCTCGAGGATTACCGGATATGAGGTGGCAATGGTTTTGCCTTCGAACCATTGTGGGCCGGTATATTTTTCGGCTTTAGGTATGGCCAGCGAAAGGCGGCATTTGCTAAATCCGAGTCGTTTAACCAGTTCAACGTTTTTGTTTTTTTCGAGCATTTCATTTTCGCCCACAATACCAATGTCGGCTACTCCGTCGGCCACTGTTTCGGGTATATCGTCATCGCGCAAGTAGAGAATTTCGACCGGGAAATTTTTTGCAGGCGACAGCAATTGCCGTTTTCCAACAGTGAGTTTTATTCCACACTCGTTGATCAGCTCAACCGAATCTTCGTTTAAGCGGCCTTTGGTTTGAATTGCAATGCGTAAAATAGTGTCCATATTTTCTTTTAAATCGGTTTTACAAAAATAAAAAAGGCTTACCAAAAATGGTAAGCCTTAAGTTTGTTAACGAATATCTTAGTTATTGTTCAGACATTATCGTACCAGCCTACCGTTTTTGCAGGTTAACATGATGGCCGTGATGATGTCCAAATAATATTGTCATAGCATATTTAAATTTTCGCTGCAATGTTAGTAATAATTTGAAAGTAAAGCAATAAAAATTGTGTTAATTTTCGGTTAAGATAAGCAATAGGTAAAACACGTAAAATGAGTTAATATTTTGAAACATAAACGAATGTGCCTATTTTTGATTTCGAATATCAAAATTGTTTATTCAAATAACCAAAAATTACGAGTATGTCACCTTATACAAAAGATGGTCGGTTAATGATCCCAATTGCCAAACGGAGAAAAAATACCAATAAAGACAAGGAAAAAACCGTGAGGTATGTTGTTGACCATGCTTATTGCCCAAAAGGTTGCAGCATAATCGATAACGAAACCATTATTAACGGATATCCTGGTTTACGTTTTAAGTTTGAACGTGAGTGCTGCAAAGGTGAATTTGTAATTTCGGCTGTTGAAGGCGATTTCGATAAAGTGATGATCAGTGGTGAGCTTAAACAAGGCGCTAAGGACGAGCTTTATTG
>JAFGAF010000167.1 GCA_016933815.1 Prolixibacteraceae bacterium | reverse complement strand
CACTCATCGACATCAATTTCGGCAGCACTGGGTATGGCAACAGCATTTAAACTAAAAGGGCAAGAGCAATGTGTTGTTGCTGTTATTGGCGACGGGGCGCTTACCGGCGGTATGGCTTTTGAAGCACTTAATAATGCCAGCGAGCAAAACCCCAACGTGCTGATCATCCTCAACGACAACAACATGTCGATTGACCCCAACACCGGAGGGCTGAACAAATACCTAATAAAGATATCGGCATCGGACACATACAACAGGCTGAAAGATGCCATTTGGAACTTTTTGGGCCATTTTAAATGGTTTGGGCGCAAAACCCGCCGTGCCGTTCAAAAAATTGAGCATTCCACCAAATCGTTTTTCTTTAAAGAGAGTAACCTTTTTGAGGCACTGAACATACGCTATTTTGGTCCGGTTGACGGGCACGATGTTTATTTGCTGGTTGAACTTTTAAGCCAATTGAAAAAAATTAGCGGCCCAAAAATTTTACACGTTATTACCAAAAAGGGGAAAGGCTACAAGCCAGCCGAAGCCAACCAAACCCTTTTTCATGCGCCCGGCAAATTCGATAAACTCACAGGCAAGCCCATAAAAACAACCAATGGCAACGAACCACCGCTCTATCAGGATGTTTTTGGAGAAACGGTGCTCGAACTGGCCCGACAAAACCAAAAAATTGTAGGTATTACACCTGCAATGCTTTCGGGTTGTTCGCTCAATATTATGAAAAAAGAAATGCCCCACAGGGTTTTCGACGTGGGCATTGCCGAACAACATGCCGTAACCTTTGCCGCCGGATTGGCCAAGGAAGGGCTTATTCCCTTTTGCAACATTTATTCGTCGTTTTCGCAGCGGGCATACGACCAAATTATTCACGATGTGGCCATACAAAACCTGAATGTTGTGTTGTGCCTCGACAGGGGAGGTCTGGTTGGTGCCGATGGCGCCACACATCATGGCGTATTCGATTTGGCTTTTCTGAACTGCATACCCAACCTAAACATAGCCTCGCCTTTAAACGAAGCCGAATTACGCAACCTTTTGTACACTGCACAACTGAATCCATGCGGACCATTTGTAATCAGATATCCTCGAGGCAGAGGGGTTACCAAAAACTGGCAAAGCCCTTTCAGCGAATTGGAAATTGGCAAGGGACAATGCCTGAAACAAGGCAGCCACATTGCTGTACTATCGATAGGGCACATTGGCAACACGGTGAGTAAAGCCATTGAAACAACCAGCAACAGCAGTGCTGTAGCACATTTCGACATGCGTTTTCTGAAACCTATCGACAGTGAATTGTTGCACACCGTTTTTGCAAAATACAAAACCATTATTACTGTTGAAGACGGTACGGTTGTTGGCGGGCTGGGCTCAACCGTAAGTACTTTTATGAACAAGAACGGTTACAACTCACAAATAATTTCGTTGGGCATACCCGACAATTTTATTGAACATGGCGAACCCGATGAACTGTATCGCGAATGCGGTATCGACACCGAAGGCATTGCTGCCACACTTGAAAAATGCATTAAAAACATTGCCGTTACCGTTGATTAACTCATAGGGATCAATTTCAACCTTGAGCAGATAATTTTGCAGCAAAATAAACGTTGTTTGTACAAACATAAAAAACAAAACAAAGTGGACATATACTTTAAAAAACGACGTTGGAAACAAATACTTTTCATTTTTGCTGTCTTAATTGGCATTGGATCAATGTTGTACACCAACAAAATGGTAAAAAGGCTTTCGGAAGAAGAATTGATACGTGTTGAGCTTTGGGCCGAGGCCACAAGGCTTTTGGCAACCGAAAACGAGCTCGACGAAAACATTACCAATTACCTGATTCAGGTGCTTTCGAAAAATACAACCATTCCGATAATTATTGTTGACAAGAACGACCAAATAATGGTTGATGGCAACATAAAGTACAACAGCAACAACAAAGAAAAGATCCTGGCCAAAGAATTGGAAAAAATGAAAGCCCGCCAACAATATATTGTTATTCCGTTAGGCGATGGCGACGAACAATACCTTTTTTATAAAGAATCGTCGTTGCAATCGAAGTTAAGGTACTATCCTATTTTTCAGCTTAGCGTAATTGTGCTGTTTATTGCAATTGCCTACATAGCATTCAGCCAGGCACGCAAGGCCGAACAAAACCTGGTTTGGATAGGTCTGGCCAAAGAAACTGCCCACCAACTTGGCACGCCAATCTCGTCGTTGGTGGCATTGGTTGAACTGCTAAAAGATGAAAACGTAAGTAAATCGATAGTTGAAGAACTTGACAAAGATACCCAACGGCTCGAGAAAATTACCGAACGTTTTTCGAAAATTGGCTCACAACCCGAACTTTACCCCGAGAACCTATACCAACAGCTGGGCAATATTATGGATTACCTCAAAACAAGGATATCGCGAAAAATTGAATTAAACTGCAATTTCAATTCCGAACAAGAACTCTACATACCCTTGTCGGCATCGCTTTTCAGCTGGGTAATTGAAAACCTGGTGCGCAACTCGGTCGATTCGATCGAAAACAACCCGGGTACCATTTCGATTAACGTAAGCGAAACCGAAAAAGAAGTAATTATTGACGTTAGCGACAACGGCAAAGGCATACCAAAATCGAAACAAAAAACCATATTCAACCCCGGATATACAACCAAAAAAAGAGGTTGGGGGCTAGGTCTGTCGCTGTCGAAAAGAATAGTAGAATATTATCATAAAGGCAAGCTGATGTTAAAATCGTCGGATCCCAAAAAATTAACCGTGTTCAGAATAATTTTGAAAAAATAAAACATGAGCAATTTTTTATCGAATATGCAATCGAAAAACATGCTGAAACTCAACGTAATTTCGGTATTTGTAACCGGCATTTGCCTGGTATTTGCACAGTACATGTTTAGGATAAAAGCCTTGGTGCCCGATGTTCCCCGTGCAAAATACACAATACTGTTGGGCGGGCTCATTGTAATAGCTGCATTGTTTCTTTTTTCACTTGCAAGCCTCATATGGTTCATTGTTTTGCTCAAAAAGAAACGAAAATAATACCGCAATTTGTTAGTAATTAACATTCATTGTTCAAAAATAAATTCAAATATTTAGCGGTTTAGTATTTTTTTATAATTTTGCAAAACTTTTTCTGAAACTGATGGATTTTCTATCGAAATACGAAATAGCCTTTAAAGGCCTGAAAGAAGGAAGTCATCGATTTGATTATGAGATTGATGATCGGTTCTTTGAAAATATTGAAAGCAGCTTGGTAAACAAGGGTAAGCTAAAAGCAAAAGTTGATTTGCAGAAGCAATCGAACCTATTGATTATCGAGATGCGAGTAAAAGGTACTGTTGAACTCATGTGCGACCGTTGCCTCGAGAATTACAATCAGAGCGTTAAATCGAAAGAAAAATTGATTGTAAAATTTGGCAGCGAAACCGAAACCCTGAGCGACGATTTAATTGTGTTGCCCGTTGACGAGCACCAAATAAACATTGCACAGTACCTTTATGAACAAATTATTTTGGGGCTCCCAATAAAACATGTACACCCCGACGACGAGGACGGAAACAGCACATGTAACCCCGAAATGCTTGAAAAATTAGATCAATACCTGGTTCATGAAAAAGAAACAGAAAGTGAACCAATTATTGACGAACGTTGGAACGAATTAAAAAAATTAATAGATAACAAATAAAGTAAAAAAGAAATGGCACATCCAAAGCACAAAATTTCGAAAACAAGAAGAGATAAGCGCAGGACCCACTATAAGGCAACACCTGCAACCCTTTCGACCTGTTCAAATTGCGGCGCAGCAGTAAAATATCATACTGTATGTGGCGAATGTGGTTATTACAGGGGCAAATTAGCTATCGAAAAAGAAGTTACTGTATAATACATACAGATTAAAAGACATTGACAAATCCCGGCTATCCGGGATTTTTTTTGTTACAAACTTTTTTATTCACTCATTTTTTAAGATTCATTAACAGATTTTGCTATTTTTGTTAACTATAATTGATAAAAAAGATGGCAAAGCAAACAGAAAACAGCTTAAATACTGTAAACTTAATCGCATCGACAACTCAGTTAACAGGAGATGTTAACAGCCAAACCGATATTCGCATCGATGGAACACTAAAGGGAAACCTTAATACCGGAGGGCGTTTAATTATTGGCGAAAGCGGAAAAATACTGGGCGATATCAATTGTAAAACTGCCGAAATTGAAGGCAGCATTGAGGGAACAATTGTTGTTGCCGGCTTGTTAACCTTAAAATCAACCTCGAAACTTAAAGGTGAGGTTACAACAGCACAATTAATGATTGAACCGGGAGCCCAATTTAACGGAAGTTGCAAAATGGAACGCACATCCGAAAAAGAGGCAAAATAAAAGCAATTTATAGTGCTTTTTTGTTATAGTTTATTTGTTAAAACGAAATAAGGACATATGCAAATGTTGACAAATGGCGCAACCATTACGACCCGCCAACAGTCAACCCGACTGATACAGTCATTTTTATTACATACTGTAAACAACTTTTAATAAATATATGCTCGTGAGAAAAAATTTTTCGAAGTTTATTAAAGGTCTAACTATTTTCACATTCATAATTTTAGTTGTGGGTGCCTTGTTATTTTTAACCATACTAAAGAATCAATTCTTACTTGTTTTTCCGTTTGTTTTACTGTTTTATTATTCATCGACACTGGTTTTGCACCGCTACATGCTAAAAATCACCCGCAACGATGTATCGCGTTTCAGCTTCAAGTTTATGATGTTGTCGTTCTTTAAGATGTTTATCTACATAATTTTTGGCGTTCTTTACATCGTATTCGACGAAGAAAATGCAGTAAACTTTCTCATTGTATATCTGATACTTTACGTTTCGTATGCGGTTTACGAAGTTAAATCGGTAATGAAACTGATCAACGAATCGAAAGCATAATCCCTTTCACAACAACAAGTTTCATTTTTTTTACCCTTTGCAGGCTGTTTTAAAACTGCCCTACTATTAGTTTCGTGAATAATTGTTTATATTTACAGGAAGCAAATAAGTGGATTATGATCAGGGCAAGGCTTCTTTCGATATTATTTTTGCTGTTGCTGGCATATCAAACAAATGCATCGCCAAGCAACAACGAGCAGCACGAGGGCTTCAGCACGGTCGATTATGTATTCGACCACATCAGCGATTCGCACGAATGGTTTTTCTTCTCGATAGGCCAAAAACACATTGCACTGCCATTGCCAATAATTGTTTACAGCAAACATTCGGGGCTCAACATTTTCTTATCGAACAAATTCCATCACCCAACCGATGATTTCCGTTTTTATATAGAAGCCGAAGGTGACAACAAAGGCAAAATTTACGAAAAATTACCCGACGGTACTATTTCAACACCTTTCGACCTTTCGATAACCAAAACACTGGTTGGCGTTTTTTTAGTAGCTTTTTTAGTGTTATTATTAGGTTTGAAAAGTGCAAAAGCCGCCAAAATCAACTACCACAAAGCACCAGGCGGCCTCCAAAACATTGTTGAACTGCTTGTAATTTTTGTTCGCGACCAAATTGCAATTCCCTTTGTAGGTAAAAATCATAAAAAATATACTCCCTTTCTGATCACACTGTTCATATTCATTTTGTTGGCTAACCTTATAGGATTGGTGTTGCCTCTGGGATTGGGAATTACCAGCAATATAGCCGTAACCTTTGCCTTAGCTGCAATAACCTTTTTGATTACTGTTGCCAGCGGAAACAGGCATTATTGGTCGCACATTTTTAACCCCGATGCGCCTTGGTTTATGAAAACACCTGTTTTGCCACTTATGCAAATAATTGAAGTAATGGGTGTACTTATTAAACCAACCATTTTAATGATACGGCTTTTTGCCAACATGCTTGCCGGCCACATGATTGTTACCGTACTGGTGGCTTTAATTTTTTTATTTTCGGCAACCATTCACCCAATTGCCGGAGCTGGAGTTTCGGTAATTTCGGTATTCTTTTCGGTATTTATAGTATTGCTCGATATTTTGGTATCGTTCATTCAAGCATATATTTTCACCCTGTTGTCGGCCATGTACTTTGGAAGTGCAAGCAGCAACGGGCACTAATAATTAAAACAAATGTTTATGACAATTTTAATGCTACTGGCCGAAGCGGCCTTAGGAAAACTAGGAGCAGGACTTGGAGCCGGCCTTGCAGCTTTTGCTGCTGCTTACGGTATTGGTAAAATTGGCAACGCTGCCATGGAGGCAATTGCCCGCCAACCCGAAGCAAGTGCCGACATTAGGTCGAACCTTATTGTAACCTCGGCATTTATCGAAGGGGTAGCCTTTCTGGCAGTAATTGTTTGTGTACTGCTTGCCGTTTTGTAACAAAACAAACACGTACCGGTTTGGGATTGCCATCCCGGACGTGTTTTTTAATCATTAAAAGGTTGAAGCTATGTTTCTTATTCCACATTTAGGAACCATTATTTGGGTAAGCATCATTTTTGCTGTTGTGTACTTTGTTTTGGCAAAGTTTGCATGGAAACCGCTGTTAAGCACGATCGAAGACAGGGAAAGCACAATTGCCGAATCGCTTAAAAATGCCGACGAAGTAAAAATAAAACTCAAAAACCTTGAACTGGTTCAGGAGAAAATAATCGAAATTGCCAAACAAGACAAAGAACGGATTGTTCGCGAAGGCATTGATCAGCGCGACAAAATAATTTCGAACGCCAACGACATGGCCTTGCAAAAAACCAATAAAATGATCGATGATGCCCGCAAGCAAATCGAGCGGGAAAGAACAGCAGCTTTAGCCGAAATGAAAAGCCAAATTGCTGCACTGTCGATCGAAATTGCAACTAAACTTGTTAAAGGCGATATGGAAGACCAACAGCGACACAAAAAAGTGGTTGAGCAACTTATTGACGAAATTGAACTGAATTAGCACAATGGATACCAACAGGGTTACAGTACGATATGCAAAAGCATTGGTAGAATTGTCTATCGAACAAAATATCGATAAACAAGTATATGCCGATATGATGCTCATTGTAAAGGCAATGACCGATTACCCTGCTTTTGCCGAATACATTAGCAACCCGGCAATAGCCTCGGTAAAAAAATCGGAAAAAGTTGTTCTCACGTTTAAAAACCAACTGCAAAAGCTCACGCTCGACTTCATTATATTGGTTTTCAACAAAAAACGCGAATTTTACTTAAACGACATTTGCCGCAATGCACTCGATTTGCTCAGGCAACACAATAACACCATTGTTGCCCGGCTCGAAATGTCGATTGAACCCGAAAAAGCAATGGTTGAAAGAATAAAAGAAAAGTTTGAACACAAACTCAAGCAAACAGTGGAGCTGAGTACTGAAACCAATCCCGAGCTAATTGGAGGTTTTGTTTTTACCATCGACGGGCTGCAATACGATGCAAGTATAGCAACCCGCCTCAAAAAAATATCGAAAGAATTACAACAAAATACATAAACCAATGACAGATATACGACCTGCTGAAATTTCGGCAATACTTAAAGAGCAACTGGCCGGCTTTTCGTCGGTAACATCAACCGAAGAAGTTGGTACTGTATTGCAGGTTGGCGACGGCATTGCCCGTATTTACGGCCTCAAAAATGTCGAATCGAACGAAATGGTTGAGTTTACCAATGGCACCCAGGGCATTGTGTTAAACCTCGAAGAAGATAACATTGGTGCTGTGTTGCTTGGCAGTTCCGAAGGAATAAAAGAAGGAAGCCATGTAAAAAGGCAAAAACGAATTGCTTCAATAATGGTGGGCGATGGCTTATTGGGCAGGGTAATTAACACCATTGGCGAACCCATCGACGGGAAAGGCAAAATTGACGGAGAACTTTTCGAAATGCCCCTCGAGCGCAAAGCTCCGGGCGTAATATTCCGCCAACCGGTAGTTGAACCCTTGCAAACCGGCATTAAAGCTATCGATGCCATGATTCCAATAGGGCGTGGCCAACGCGAACTGATTATTGGCGACCGTCAAACAGGAAAAACAGCCATTGCAATTGATACAATTATCAACCAACGCGATAACTACTACGCAGGCAAGCCGGTATATTGCATTTATGTAGCAATAGGGCAAAAAGGCTCAACCATAGCCAACCTGGCACATACTCTCGAAAAGTTTGGCGCCATGGAATATACTACCATTGTAATGGCAAGTGCATCAGATCCGGCTGCATTACAATTTTATGCTCCTTACGCAGGAGCCTCAATTGGCGAATATTTTAGAGATACCGGACGCCATGCCCTCATCATTTTCGACGACTTGTCGAAACAAGCGGTATCGTACCGCGAAGTATCGTTGTTACTGCGCCGCCCACCGGGTCGTGAAGCCTACCCTGGCGATGT
>JAFGAF010000166.1 GCA_016933815.1 Prolixibacteraceae bacterium | reverse complement strand
TACCTAAAATCCGCAAGTTAATTGTTAAAAAAAATTGGGAAACCCTGTAAAAATAGGGATTACAAAGTTTGCCCAATTCAATTTTTTTCACCTATTTAGGTGAAAAGCTTAGCAGCATGAAAATTACATATTCTTCTGAGAAAATCAACCCTTTTGGTGGGATAAATTTTGTAAACAAAACCCTTGAAAACACAGGGGTATTTCAATTAATAGACAATGAGTTGGGTAAAAGGCCGGCCCAAGCCGAATATACCTATTCCGATATATTTAGGGCATATTGGCTTTTAAATTTCACCGGGGGCGACTGTGCCGAAGACATCACCGAGCACTTGCGGCCTTACCTTGCCGATATAAAAGGCATTGCTGTTCCCGGTGCCGATACCCTCTTGCGCGTGCAAAAGGGATTGGCAACCGAAAAGGAGACTTTTACTACAGACAAAGGTATTTGTCATGAGTTCAATGTCAATGAGCACATGAACCATTTAATGGTGAAGCAATTGGTGCATTGCAACCAACTGTCACCATCCAATATGGAATATACTTTCGATTATGACAATCAATTCATTCCCAACGATAAATACGATTCAAAGCGTAGCTACAAACATGCCGATGGTTATTTTCCGGGTATAGCCTCTATTAACAACATGCCTGTTTACTTTGAAAACCGTAACGGTAACAGTAATGTAAAATTCAAACAGGAGGATACCCTTACCCGGGCTTACAACCTGTTAAAAGAATTTTGCATACCTGTCAAGCGCAGCCGTATGGACTGTGGTTCGTTTTCCAAAGAAATTGTAAAGGTAGTGGAAGCCCACAGCGAATTGTTTTATATCAGGGCTATGCGCTGCGATGACCTTTTTTCGAAAATACAGCAAGTGAAAGAATGGTTAACAGTAGAGATTGGGTTTAAACAATATGAAGTAGCATCAATCCAATACTCCCCTTTTGGAGAAGACAAAGCTTATCGGTACGTTGTTAGCCGTGAAAAAAACACAGACGGCCAATGCAACCTGTTTTCAGGCGATCACTACCTTTATCGTGCGATTATGACCAATGACAACGAAAAAACCAACCTTGAAGTCGTATTGTTTTATAATGACAGGGGGCAAAGCGAAAGGTTGTTTGACGAAATGAACAATGATTTTAACTGGAACAAGCTCCCGTTCTCCTTCTTGCACGAAAACACCGTGTTCATGATTATCATGGCCATGTGCCGCAATATGTACCATTTTCTTTTAGGATACATAACCAAGAAAGTAGATTTTGTAAAAAAGACCTTTCGGTTAAAGAAGTTTATCTTTCGTTTCGTGGTTGTGCCAACTAAATGGGTACGACAAGCCCGTCAAGACATATTAAAGGTATTTTCGACTAAGAAATACCATCAGGTCATACAGTAAAAATATTGATATTTAAGGTATTACAGGGAAAATACGTGCCGTCACGAAACTTATGTCTCTCATTTTGTGAGTGTTATAAAACAGAACGATAAGCAAAACTATCACTTGTCAATAGAAATTTTTTTTACCCTCTCAGAAATGGTTGTTCTAATTCAAAAATCTTTATTTAACTCTCCATGGAACTGTAGAAGGGTAAAAAAAATGAAAAATTGCTTGTAATTATTATTTTTACACTTCCAAAATTTTAACATGCGGATTTAAGG
>JAFGAF010000165.1 GCA_016933815.1 Prolixibacteraceae bacterium | reverse complement strand
TCAACAGGTGCCGGACAAAGCCCAAGTCGTACATCGCATTTCAGCTGGCGAAACAATAATATTTCGGCATATAAAATATTTAGCCATCAACACTTGGGCGAAATTAATCAAAGCCTAAATCAGTTACAGCCAACATACCGGCCTGCTTTGAACTTTATTCCTATCAGGGGTAACCATACAAGGGGTATTTATGTAACTGCTTACACAAAGTTTGCCGGATCGTTGGCCGAGGCGCAAAAAATTTACAACGATTATTACAAAAATGAACCATTTGTTTTTATACTCGACGAAGATCCGGATCTGAAGCAAGTGGTTAATACCAATAAATGCTTTTTGAATTTAGTAAAACACGAAGATAAATTGCTGATTATTAGTGTTACCGATAATTTGGTGAAAGGTGCTTCCGGACAAGCGGTTCAAAATATGAACCTGATGTTCGGGCTCGACGAAAAATCAGGTTTATACATGAAACCATCGGCATTTTAATAAAATATAGAAAAATGGAACTATTTAATGTTTATCCGCTTTACGATATAGAGCCTGTTAAGGGTGAAGGAACATACGTGTTTGATAAAAACGGACAACGATACCTCGATTTATACGGAGGCCATGCTGTTATATCAATTGGGCATTCGCATCCGCATTACGTTGCCACAGTTTCGGCACAACTCGAAAAAATTGGCTTTTATTCCAATTCGGTACAAAATACTTTGCAAAAAGAATTAGCCCGAAAGCTGGGTGAACAATCGGGGCTCGACAATTATAGTTTGTTTTTGTGTAACAGTGGCGCCGAAGCCAACGAAAATGCTTTAAAACTGGCTTCTTTTAAAACAGGCAAGTCGAAGGTTATTGCTTTCCGAAAAGGATTTCATGGGCGTACTTCGGCTGCTGTAGCCGTTACCGATAACCCCAAAATTATAGCTCCGATTAACAAAAAAAACGATGTTGTTTTATTTGAAATGAATAACATCGGTGCCGTTGAAACCGAAATAGCAAAAGGCGATGTGGCTGCTGTTATTATTGAAGGTATTCAGGGTATAGGCGGTATTCATGTGCCCGATCCGAATTTTCTTAAAGCTTTACAAAATGTTTGTAACCAAAGTGGAGTAGTATTAATCCTCGACGAAATTCAATCGGGCTATGGACGAAGCGGAAAATTTTTCGCTTTCGAATATGCCGGAATTAGCCCCGATATTGTTACTACAGCAAAAGGAATGGGAAATGGCTTCCCGATTGGGGGCGTTCTTATTCATCCAAAGTTTGAGGCTTGGCACGGTATGTTGGGCACAACCTTTGGCGGCAACCATTTGGCTTGCGCCGCTGCAATTGCAGTACTCGATGTTATTAAATCGCAGAAATTGGTGGCCAATGCTTCTAATGTAGGAACCTACTTAATTGAGGAATTGAGTAAATTTGCAGAAATAAAAAGTGTAAGAGGCTTGGGCTTGATGATTGGAATCGAATTTGAAGATGAGATTGCACCAATCAGAAGCAAGCTGCTTTTCGAGAAAAAGATTTTCACAGGCGTATCGGGCAAAAATATTATCCGTTTATTGCCACCATTAAATTTGAAGAAAGAAAATGCAAGTCATTTCATCGAAAAATTACATGAAGTGTTGAACGAATTGAAACAAGAATAACTATGAAATTTCAAAACATCGCAATAATTGGAGCCGGAAATTTAGGGTTTTCAATTGCACAAGGGCTTATTTCATCGGGTGCTGTTGGTATCGATAGGTTGATCTTAACCGAAAACAATCCTAAAAGAGTTGAAGCGCTTAAAGCCAATGGTTTCAATGTGATAAGCGACAATAAAATTGCTGTTAGTCAGTCCGATTTAGTTATGCTGGTGGTAAAACCTTGGCAAATCGACGATGTTTTGAACGATATAAAACCGGCTGTATGTTCAAAAATGCCGGTTATTGTTTCATGCGTTACCGGAATTATGTCGGGGCACATTTACGATCAATTGGGTTGTAATCCCCCGTTATTCAGGGTAATGCCAAATACCGGTGTAGCAATTAAAGAATCAATGTCGTGTATTTCGGCCCACAATAACACACCCGATCAAAAAGAACTGATCAATACTTTATTTACTCAGTTAGGGCAGGTTTTATTTATTTCCGAAGAACACATGCCGGCTGCAACAGCATTGGCAGGCTGTGGTATCGCGTTTGCGCTTCGATTCATAAGAGCCGCAATTCAGGCAGGTGTCGAAATAGGCTTTAGTGCCGAAGATGCAAAAATTTTGGCAGCCCAAATTACAAAGGGGGCAGCCGAACTTATTTTGCAGAACAATTCGCACCCCGAGGCCGAAATCGATAAGGTTACCACACCAAAAGGGATAACCATAACCGGTTTGAACGAAATGGAACATTCGGGTTTCAGCTCATCAATTATTAAAGGTTTGTTGGCTTCGTACAACAAAATTGAACGTAAAGCTTAATTTTGGCCAATTAAAATTATTTTGTGAAGTTTATTTTTGTAGTTCGAATAATAATTCTGACATTTGTCATGTTTTTCGAACTTTATGAACTGCTTTCATGCAACAATTTCAATATAAACGCATTGCAATAAAAGTTGGCACCAATGTGCTCACTTTGTCCGATGGTACGCTTAATACCCAGCGTATAGCTCACTTGGTTGATCAAATAGTGGTTTTACGCAAAATGGGTATCGAAGTTATATTGGTCTCATCGGGGGCAGTGGCTGCCGGGCGATCAATTTTTAAACAAAATGCCAAACTCGACGATGTTTCGTCGCGGCAATTATGGTCGGCAATCGGACAAGTAAAACTCATCAATACTTATTCCGATCTTTTCGAAAAACATTTAATTTTTTGCGCACAGGTATTGGCTACCAAAGAAAGTTTTGGCGACCGAAAACATTACCTGAACATGAAAAATTGCATATCGACTATGCTCGAAAACGGGGTGGTACCTGTTGTGAACGAGAATGATACCGTTTCGGTTACCGAGTTGATGTTTACCGATAACGACGAATTGTCGGGAATGATTTCGTCGATGATGAGCTGCGAAGCTTTGATCATTTTAACCAATGTTGACGGTATTTTTGATGGACATCCGGGCACCGTAGGCACGAAACTTATTCCTGAAATTAAAGCATTCGACAATTCGCACGAAAGTTATATTTCATCGCAAAAATCGGGTTTTGGTCGTGGCGGTATGCACACCAAATACAGCGTTGCACGTAAAATTGCACAGGAAGGCATTGTGGTTTGCATTGCCAACGGAACACGTCAAAATATTTTAACCGATATTGTAAAAGGAACCGATGTACCCAAAACAATTTTTGTTCCCAATGGAAAGAAATTAACCAGCAATAAAAAATGGTTGGCACATTCGGTTAGTTTTGCCAAAGGTTATGTTGTAGTTAACGACGGAGCCCGACAAGCTCTTTTTGATGTTAATGCCAATAGCCTTTTATTAATAGGAGTGGTTTCGATTAACGGATATTTTGAAAAGGGCGATATTATTCGTATTCACGATACACAAGGTGAACTTTTGGGGTTGGGAAAATCGCAATATCACTCCGACGATGCCCGCGAGTTGATGGGGAAAAAAGCCGAAAAGCCCCTTATTTATTACGATTACATGTTTTTACACGATATAAATTAATGTATTATGGATTGTACCCCTATTTTCGAGAAAGTATTGGCTGCGAGCCGCAAATTAAACATGCTCGATAACAATACCATTAACCAAGTTTTGAATGCTGTAGCTGATAAAGCCATAGCCAGCACTGCTCTGATTTTGGCCGAAAATGCAAAAGATTTGGCCCGAATGGATGTTGGCGACCCTAAATACGATAGGTTAAAACTTACAGAACAGCGTATTGCCGATATTGCTGCCGATATGCGAAATGTGGCTTCATTGCCATCGCCACTTGGTCGGGTGTTATCCGAAAATGAACGCCCCAATGGCCTGAAAATTAGAAAAATATCAGTTCCCTTTGGTGTTATTGGCATTATTTACGAAGCTCGTCCGAACGTTACTTTCGATGTGTTTTCGTTGTGCCTTAAGTCGGGCAACGCTTGCGTGTTGAAAGGGGGTAGCGATGCTATCGATTCAAATACAATCATTACTGAAATTATTCGCGATGTACTCAAGCAATTCAGCATCGATGAGCATGCATTAACATTGTTGCCTGCTGGGCGCGAAGAAACGACTCAATTGCTTAATGCACAGGGGTATGTCGATTTGATTATTCCTCGTGGCAGCCAAAGTCTAATCGATTTTGTGCGCAAAAATGCTTCTATTCCCGTAATTGAAACAGGTGCAGGTATTTGTCACACTTATTTCGACGAGTTTGGCGACAAAATCAAAGCGCAAGCAATAGTTAACAATGCTAAAACACGAAGGGTAAGTGTATGTAATGCACTCGATTGCCTGGTAATTGATGAAAAGCGCATTGCCGATCTACCTTTTATTATTGAATTGTGGGCAAATTCAAACGTAAAAGTATATGCCGATGAAAAATCGTTTAAGGTACTCGATGGGAAATATCCTTCTGATTTGCTCGAACATGCTAACGATGAGTCGTTTGGGACAGAATTTCTCGATTACAAGGCATCGATAAAAACAGTATCATCAATCAACGAAGCAATAGCACACATCTCAAAATACAGTTCGAAACACAGCGAAGCCATCATTTCTGAAAATGTTGAGCGCATT
>JAFGAF010000164.1 GCA_016933815.1 Prolixibacteraceae bacterium | reverse complement strand
CTAAATGGAGAACAGGTGAAACTGAAAGGAACCAATAACCATCACGATGGCGGCCCGTTGGGAGCTGCTTGTTTGGATTACACCTTCGAGCGTCAATTGACCATACTCAAAGAAATGGGGTGCAATGCCCTTCGAATGAGTCACAATCCTCCTGCTCCCGAACTGCTAAATGCTGCCGACAGAATGGGTTTTATTGTATTTAACGAGATATTCGATGAGTGGGAAAAAGGAAAAACTAAGCACGGGTATTCTCCGCATTTCTATGAATGGTATGAAAGGGATGTTGAAAACTGGATTAAGCGCGACCGCAACCACGCATCGGTGTTTGCATGGAGTATTGGCAACGAAGTACCTGAGCAGTGGGATTCTGTTAAAGGTCCAGAGATTGCCAAATTAATCCTGAACGCGGCAAAAAAGTATGATACAAGCCGCCCGTTTACGATTGGTGCCGATGGTATACCCGGGATAAACAATAGCGGAATGGGAGATTTACTAGAACTTGTTGGATACAATTATCAGGAATCAATGTATAAAGCAGATCATGAAAAATATCCCAATAGAGTCATTTATGGTTCTGAAACGGTTCAGTACCCATATCACGAAGGAGATTGCTGGCAAATGCGATCATACGAAGAATGGCTTTCTACATTAAAGGAAGATTACATTGCCGGAGAATTTATTTGGACCGGGTTTGATTATCTTGGCGAAGGCGGTATCGGCGAGGTTGTTAAAGAATGTGGCAAAGATTTGCATTGGCCATGGTGGCCATCAAAAGGCGCAACCAGTGGATTGGTTGATATTTGTGGATTCGAAAAACCATCGTACTACTTTAGAAAAGCAATTTGGACAGACGAGCCTGTGGTTTACATTGCAGTAGAAATAGATTCAACGGCAAAAAACTGGTCTAATAGCTCTTTTTGGAGTTGGCCCAAGGTTTTACCTCACTGGAACCACAAAAAAGAGGGCGATACTTTGGCTGTTCATGTTTATACCAATTTGCCTGAAGTAGAACTAAAGCTCAACAACAAATCGTTAGGTTCGCAACACTGGAATTTGGAAAAACAGGCTTTCCTTATTTGGAACGTCCCATATTCAGAAGGCACTTTGGAGGCAATTGGAACACTGCCAAATGGTGAGAAAAAAACCTTCAAAGTACAAACCGCACGCAAACCAGCAAAAATTAGGTTGGTTGCCGATAAACAGAAAATGAAGGCAAATCATCAAGATTTATCGTACATCAAAGCTTTTGTATTGGATGAGAATGATGTTCTAGTGCCATTTGCCGAAAATACCATCGAGTTTGAAGTTACAGGAGCCGGTACGTTAAATGCTACGGGTAATGGCAATGATAAAAACCACGCCTGCTATAAAGAAAAACAAACCAAAGCTTATTTGGGTAAATGCCTGGCAATTGTTCAATCTGGATCTGAGAAGGGGAGTATTCAAGTTACAGCCAAAAGTAACGGGTTGATAGATGCGAACATAGTTCTAAAAGTGGAATAATAGATAGCTTTATTTTTATGGAAGTTTAAACCGAAAATCCATGATGAAAATGAAGCTAATAGGATATTAACGAATCAATTGACATTTAATTTATGAAAACAATAGCTACTTTAACAATACTGATTGTTTTAGTCTTTGCCAGTACAATCGGATTTGCTATTACCTCAAATCCAATTCTTTCAAGAGGTAAAACCGTGTATTCCTCAAGTGGTACAGTCTCATACCTTACCGATAATAAATATGGTGGCTCTACCTTAAACGTAAACGATGGAACATGGCTTGCAATAAACATCGGTACAGGGTATTCAAAAATTTACTTTACTTGGAACACCCCGAGTTATTCCTGGTCCGATGTTATTTCTTCTGCTCATAGTTGCAAAGGAAACATGGGCTATCCTGTGAGTTATAACATTTTGACATCTTCAAATTCAACCAACGGATCAGATGGCACATGGACAACAGCGGCTACTGTTTCAGAAAATTCAGTCACTGCACGTGGAATTGCAATCGACTTTACTTCACAGAGTTGGGTTAAAATGAGTGTTAGCAGTGTAAGCGGCAAAGGTGGCGGGTCAATTGACGAAATTGAAGTATTTGATTTGTCGAATGGCGGTGATGACCTTTGGTTTTTCCCAGGCACAAGCATTTCGGCAAATACTTATAAAGGAACTCCACCAGCAAACAACTTTGTTGATTTGGTGAGCAAAGCCTACCCTGGTTATACTCCTGCAATGGTAAGGGGCGGCATTCCTTGTATCAATAGCGGCGATTTAGCAAGTAATATTTCAAGTTACATCAATGCAAACCCAGCTATTAAATTCTTTGCAATTGAAATGGGCACCAACGATGCCTGGGGAGGTGGTGATGGAAACGTATCATTTTTTACATCTAATATGCAGGCAGTAATTACAGCTTGTAAAAATGCAGGTATACAGCCAATTATTGCACGCTTGTTGGCTGCTAATCCTTCGGTTGCAGGTTGGCAGGTAAACCCGGCTTATCTTTCAGCTATTGACAACATTACATCATTAAATGGGCTTATTGCAGGCCCCGACCTTTATACTTATTTTGTAGAACATCCAGAGGAATTGCAAGCCGGTGACGATGGGGTTCATCCAAATGCCCTAGGTGCAGCAAGCATTCAACGATTGTGGGCTGAAAAAATGTCTTCAGTGTACTCGGGAGCTTGTGCGCCAAGCTCTATTACCCCGAATATACAAGTTAACGATGGCGATTGGCAGGAAACATTCAACGTAACAGTTAAACCAGGCGATCGGGTAAAGATTGCCCCAAAGTCTTCAGGCGAAGGTTCATGGAGTTGGAATGGAGGATGTGGTACGTCGGGAACTTTACAAGAACAAACAATTTATCCGACTGACGATTGCGTCGTTGTGGCTACTTTTACCAATTCCTGCGGGGATAAAAGAACGCAAACATTTCAAATTAAGATGTTTACTCCATGTCCAGCGCCAGATATAACGCCCTACATACAAGTGAACGATGGCACATGGCAGCAAACATCCACAGTGACTGTAGCTTCGGGCGCTAAGGTAAAATTAGGTCCTCAACCTGTTACTGAAAGTTCGTGGAGTTGGAATAGCGACTGCGGGGTATCCGGTAATTCTCGTGAGCAAACTATTTATCCTACAGTTGATTGTGATATTGTGGCTACTTATACCAATTCCTGCGGAGAACAAAGCACGAAAACATTTCAAATAAAAATATCTGATGAGCCCACTGGTGGTACAGAAGGTACTGATACCCTCCCCACCATGCCGGCCGGAGGATCGGATAACGGCACTTATGATAAGCCGGGGCGTTATCCCGCTGGCTCAGTTAGTAAAATTGACTTTTACTCGTCGGTTGCAGGGAAAAAGGTAGATATGCTGGTTTATACGCCGCCAGGATATAGCAACAGCCAAAAATATGGCGTTATTTTCTGCTATCAGGGAATGGGCGACAAGGCAAGCAGCGTATTTTATGGCGATTGGGTCAAGGCTGGCCTCATTTGTGACAATTTGTTAGGTGAAGAGAAAATATCCAAGGGGGTTATCATCGTGGCTATTGATGATCAGTTTAATGGGAATTATAGCAATATTGAGGATGTGACAATAAAAGATGCCATCCCATTTATTGATTCATTTTATTCTACTTATGCCGATGCCGAACATCGCGGACTTTTTGGCTATTCATGGGGTGGAGGATATACGTTTAATGTTGGGTGTAACAATCTTGACTATTTCCATTATCTGAGCCCATCTTCAGCAGCTCCTAACAAACAGGGCGACATAACTTTGTTCCCCAATGGCGGAGCAATCGCCAAACAGGTGTTGAAATGTCTGTTTATATCCTGGGGAGAGTACGATTATCAGGGATTTATTGATGCAAATAAAGCAACAGTGAACTTTTGCAACACGAATGGAATTCAAAATTATTCATGGAGTGCTCCAGGTCAAGGACACGGTGGAGGTACTTGGAGACCCGCAATGTGGAACTTCCTACAGTTGGCAGATAAGGCAGGGATTTCCGCCGATTCGAGCATGACAAATAGCCTCGATTTGAACCAACCTGGCAATAGTGTGCTTTTGTCTCCAAATCCTTTTTCCTCCGAAATCAATCTCAGAATAGAAGATCCAGAGCAGGTGACAGGCGTTGTTGTTGTAGATTCGATGGGCAGGCAACTGGAAGTTTTGAATCAATCAGGTATTAAAAATGTACAGACAATAGGATCATCGTTGAAACCTGGTATTTATGTGGTTCAAGTATTTAGGTCAAATCAAAAACAATCATTCAAAATTTTAAAGAAATAGGCAAATTTGATGTTCAGCATTTAATTGTGGATGTATCAAACGAGCATGATTCGTTGATTACAAATACTGATGAAAACCCATCATGCGGGTTCAATCAGTCACTTTAAAATAGATACAAAATGAAAACGAATACGTTGTTTTTATTGCTCTCTTTTGTACTTTTTATCTCAACAATTTGAAGAATAGGTTTTGACTGTCTGCCGGCAACTCTCAATCACACAAAGTGTAAAATTCACAATTGTCGGATCAACTGACTTAACATCCAACACTTTTTTTACGCTACTAAAATAAAAGCTAACGATAATAATATGTCATTGAAAATAATAGCGTTAATAATTTGAATAGAGATTAATTTTTAAGTGTTAATGTTTTTTGTTTTGATTAAGCAACAGAAAGGCAAAGTGGCAAATACCTGCCACTCTTGCCTTGTTGTAATCTTTGATTTCCGATATACCTCGAAACATGCTCGTTTATTATTTTAGGTGAGCCTCTCACGGGACTTCCCGCCGCCGCTTCGCTTTGCGGGATTTCACTTCTCGTCCCGTTCGATCTCTTCGAGCCTCTCACGGGACTCGAACCCGCGACCTGCTCATTACGAATGAGCTGCTCTACCAACTGAGCTAAAGAGGCTTATATTGTTTATGCTATTGCAATAATAAGAAAATTATGGTTTGAGTGCTTTGTTTTTATACTGAAATATGAGCACTCGCAAATGTAATTGATAAAATTGATTTAAAATATAGCTTAGTGTCGATAGATTTTTAATATTTTATTCCTCGAGGTGAATGAGAAAACCCCGTAAGATTTTCATATTGATTATCTTACGGGGTTGTGTTTTTTATTGTTGTACCAATGCGGCAACTAATCGATAGCTTTTAACAGATCGGCACCAAGTGTGCCACACAGGGTTTTAAGGTATTCGGGTTTTTCAACTGTTTTAAGTTGTTTGTTGGCATCGTTCAGGCGCTGGTGCAGGTTCATGCGCTCAACGGCTTCCTTGTAGTTGTTTTTGGTCATTACCTGCTTAATGTATTCAATTTGTTTTTTCCAGTAAGCAATGTCGCGTTGTTGTTTTGTTGCCAATCTTTCCTTATACCATGTGCTGTTGATTACATAATCGCGTGTAAACATTTTTCTGAATTCGGGATGATAACGATCCATTCCTTCGTATTTTCCATCGATCATTATTTTTACCAAAGCTTTTAATGGCGGGCAAAGTGCTTCGAATGTACCATCGAGCAGGTACCCTTTTGCTACACGTTTTTGAGTTACTTCGAGGTTTTTTAACGAATGGGCAAAAGTTGCCATATCCTGAAGCTCTGGTTTTAGCATTTCTTCGTTAAAAATGGCATCGGGGTTGCTGAAAATGCGCCCCATAAAATGATGAACAAATTTAATGTTGATGCGGTATCCGAGCAGACTGGCCATGATTTTTTCGCCTTCGTATTCAAAATCTTCCACTTTGTCGAGGTAGCCATTTTCGATCAGGTATTTTGGCTCGCGTTCTTCAACCGACATGCGCGAAATTACTTCGGGTATGAGCAAGCTGATGTCGTGATCGACTTTGTATTTTGGGCCTACGTAACCGGCTGCCGAGCTCAATGGGTTATAGCCTGTTAAAATGTACGATAAAAGTGCATTGTTTAAGTCGGCAGCAGGCAACAGGTTGTTGAAAGGACCTTTTGTAAGTGCACCTTCCGATCCGAATCCGGTTGTTGATGGCGATTTGCCGGTAATGCTGCATATAAAATCGATAAACAATTCGGGCAGCTCTTGGTAATGAATTGGGTTATAAATTGCCAAGGGCGGCACATTGCTTTTTGGTTCGGCCGGATTATTTCTTCGTCCCGGAAGAACCATATTTACAGGCATGTAAAGAGGTTTATCTATAGGAATGCGTCGCGATATACGGGTGGTCATTTCGCCCAAATAGCGGCCAATTGGATCAACCAAGTCGGGGCGTACCTGTAAATAACGAGGGTTGGCCGATGGTACTCCGTCAACCAAACGTGGCTCCGAAGGTACAACCAAATACTTTGGTTTTTCTTTGGCCAAAAAATCGTTTATGAGGTCTTTTACCGGTTGGGTATAATGGTCGAAGCCTATCGAATCTTCCTTAATTTCTTTTACCTGTTCGCGGGTTAAAGGTTCAAAGTTCGATAAAAATGTATTGGGGCTCGACAAGTCCTTTTCGGCTTGTTTATCGTACCCTTTTACTACACAGTCGTCGGGGCGTTGGAATAACCTCGATTCGCAGTTGGTTAGTATTTTTACACTTGGATTGTTGTATTTAGGGTTGAGGCCTTTCAACATATCGCTTCTCATAATAATAGAGGCTGAAATATCGTCTTCTGTTTGAACTTTCAGCGCCGGATAAAAATCTTGCCGAACTTGGAAGATGCGCCACGATTTATCAATGTCGTGACCAACCCTTAAGTAGTTGGCAATGAGTTTGCGTCCATCAAATTTAAGTTCGTTACCCGGTAAGCCATTTATTTTGTCAACCGAGAAAAATTCTTTCCAATCTTGGTCCCACTCATTATGGTAACGGCGTTTAACAATGTAAATGAGGTCTTTAATGCGTTGTGGAACTTTAATGAGCCACTGGTTGTATTCGTCGGTATATTCATCCGAAGGGGTGAGCAATTTAATAACCGATCCGAGCGAGCGTCTCGAATCGAGAATTCCACGAGGTGGTTCTTTGCTGTAATCGGCAGGTATTTTCAGGCGCTTTGTGAAGTCCATTTTTATTATTTCTTCAACGGCCTCTAAATCGCGTTGTAAATCGGAAACAATCACCGAACCTTGAATCATGGCATCCTGAATCGATTTCGATATTTCTGATTTGCCCCCTCCCGATACAGTGCAAGGTTTGTGGCAGAAGGTTCCTTCAGCAACCGTTCCTACCAAGTGCCAATGGCGACCATTAAGGCGTTTAAGCATTCGAACTTTATATCCCGAAGGTAATACATAAATGTTTTGAGGTAAAAGTTTAATGCGGCATGGTTTGCCTTTGTCGTTTTCCCATGTTACCGATTGTTCGAACAGGTTAAAAAGTGAATTTTCAGGAACATACAGAATGTTTTCGTACTTTTTGTCCCTGCCGTGTCCTTCGGGCCTAAGCTCGATTGTTTCGGGGTAGAGGTTGATCAGTTCTCTGAAAGTGAATTCGTTGCTGGTTTTGTGTTGGTAGCGTTCGCCAAGGTCGTAGCTTTGGAAAGCCAGGGCACCGCCTGCGTGCTCTTCTTCGGCCATTCCGTATAAGTTGGCCGAGAAACTTATTTGTGTTTTTACTTCTTTTTTGCAGTATCCAAAATAGTTATCGGCAATAACGGTTATTACCACACCGCGTTCGTCGCGGGCAGTAATTTTGAAAGCAGTACCGTCGTTGTATTTTTCGTTTTCGTCTTTCCAGCACATACCATCGCGGCGTTGGCGTTCGGTTGCGTGGTCGTAATGGGGTAGTCCGAGGTCTTTTTTCTTCATATCGACAAGGTGTGTTGCCAATATTACGCAGCCGGTATGGCCTGTCCAACCGTCGGGGTCGAGTGCTGCATCATTTTCGGGCAAGTGCGGATCGCCGGCATTTCCGAAAATCGATTCAACAAAATCGAGGTTGCCAACAAGATTGCCAGGGGCAAAGAACCTGATTTCCATTGATTTTTCGCGACTTATTCCGGGTACTTCGGGCACAACAATTGGCCTCAGCAATAAGCTTACAAACAATTCGGCTTTGTTGCTTTGGTTGGCTGTGTAGGGTAAGCGCATCAGGTCGCGCGGCGGGTTAAAAGCAGCCTCGAGCAAACGGGCAAAAGCAATTTTTGGTACTGCTTTTTTGTCGTCGGGAATGGGCAAACCACCTTCACAAACATGAAAAACACCTTTAGTAGTTCGTTTGTCAGATTTTGGGTTGTGCAAAATACCTTGCGCTGTTCTGTAGGTGCTTACAATATCGGTTTCGTATAAATCGCAACTGGGCGGAACCGATATGCGGCGCGCTAAACCGTGGGTATCGAGCACTAATGTATGCTGTGGTATGGGTATACTTTTGTAGCCCGGCAATTCACCCAAATACGAGTCGATGAAATCCTGAATGCGTTGTGCAACAGGTGATAAGTGTTCCGATAATATTCTCGATTTTTCTCTGAAATTATCCAAAAGTGGCGATGCCACCTCCATAAACTGTGCAGTACGTTCGTCCTGAAAATATGGGTAGCCCAAGGCTGCCAACTTTAGGTTAATGTACTGGATTAGTTTCTTGTCGTTTACGTTGTTTTGTGCAGTATCGATTCCTGCTCCGAATGTTTTATTTACAGCCATTGTACAGTATTTTTATAACATAATTAGATTTCAAATTTAAGATTCTGCATTGGTTAGCACTCATGTATGCTTTTATTATTTGGTTATTTTTTGATCCGATAATTTACAAAAAATCGTTCATTTTAAAAAGCATTCACATTCAATGTATTGCTAAACGATAAAATAGATGTACTATTCAGTTTTTGTGGTTAACTTTTAATTAACAAACTGATAGCCCAAAATGATTTGAATATTTGAATTTTTAAATATCGGTAGTTCTTTTGCCTTAAATCCTCTGTTTGAAATCAAATTTAAAAACTTTCATTTATGATAATACAGAGGCCATGTTTTATTGATTTGCCAAGTACCAATTGTACAGCCGTTCAATTCCTCGGTCGATTTCAATTTTATGGTGCCAGCCAAGAGCGTGGATTTTTGAAGGGTCGGTAAGTTTTTTCATTGTACCATCGGGTTTCGATGTATTGAAAAATAACTCACCGCCAAATGCTACCTTTTCTTTAATTAGTTCGGCTACTTGCTTTATGCTAACTTCTTTACCGGTGCCAATGTTGATGTGAGTATTTATAACAGGCGGTTGCGGGTTGTCTTTTGTGGGTTGTGGTCTAACATCCGAAAAGTTTACTTTTTCCATAACAAATACGCAAGCTTCGGCCATTTCTTCGCTCCATAAAAATTCGCGCATTGGTGCTCCCGAACCCCATATTTCAACCGAACAGTTTTCTTTATTTTTGTTTGTAGTGATGCTAATGCCGTATTTTGCAAGTATTTGCATTATTTTTTCGGTGGAGGAAGTACCGTCAATACCTTCAATTGGCCGCTTGTTAAAATCTTTTCGAATGGCATCCAAATTGTTGTTTTCGAGGCATTTTCCCAAATGTATTTTACGGATCAGCGCAGGCAGCACATGCGATGTTTCGAGGTTAAAATTGTCGTTAGGCCCGTACAAGTTAGTGGGCATAACGCTTAAAAAATTGGTTCCGTATTGCAGGTTGTAGCTTTCGCACATTTTAATGCCGGCTATTTTAGCAATGGCGTAGGGTTCGTTGGTGTATTCGAGAGGAGATGTAAGCAAACAGTTTTCGGGCATTGGTTGAGGGGCTTCGCGTGGATAAATACAGGTGCTTCCCAAAAATAGGAGCTTTTTAACTCCGGCGAGGTAGGCCTGATGGATAACATTGTTCTGAATCATCAGGTTTTCGTAAATAAATTGCCCCCTGTAGGTATTGTTGGCAATTATTCCTCCAACCTTGGCGGCTGCCAAAATTACGTATTCGGGTTTTTCTGTTTCGAAGAAATTTGCTACTGCGTTGCTGTCCAATAAGTTTAGTTCATCGATGGTGTGACCGATTAAGTTGGTGTAGCCTTTTTCTTGCAATGTTTTCCAAAGTGCCGATCCAACAAGCCCTTTGTGTCCCGCTACGTATATTTTGCTTCTTTTTTCCATTTTTACTTTTGTTTAGTGCTTTTGAATTTCGGTAAATTTATTGCTACATAGGTGTTTTTGTCACTCAAATTCCGGTATCTTTTCTTCTTATTTTTATGCGCATTGCATCTTTTACCGGTTTGTTCGATAAAAGTATTAGGTAACCTCCTCCGCCTGCACCTGCCAGTTTCCATGCCAAGGCTTTATTTTGATAGGTTTGTATAACCTTTTCGATTTCGTTATTGAGCATTGCCGGAAACATGCGTGTTTGGGCCTCGAACGAATTGCGAAATGCAATTGTAAAAGCGTTCAGGTTTTTTTGTTTAATGGCTTCCCAGGCATCTTCGGCTGCAAGTGCCAAGGCTTTCACATTATCGATATCGATGTGTGTGTTGCTGAGCAAGTTGAGGCTTTTGGGGCGTGGCCATAGCAGCACCATGTAAATGTGGTTTTCGAGCCAATCGAGAACGTCATCGTCATGAATGCTTTCGAATTTTTTTGGCCAATATGCATTGTCGTAATAATGGCGAACTAAGCCGGGCATGCAAATTCCTATGGCATCCTGTGCACCCGAAATAATTTCAGCACCCGGATCGTTCTCAAATTTGAACAATATTTCGGCCAGTCTTTCGGGTTTTTCGAGGGGCAAATGGTAGGGCCATATTTTTTTGGCTGCGTTACGAGTCGATGTGCTCATGCCGCAACGTTCGTTGTATTCAATTATAGGTTCAAGCGAAAGGGTAATGGCCCAGCCCGGATAATGTTTCGAAACATAAGGTTGGTCGATCCATGTTCCGGCAAGGTCGATACGGTAGGGCAGATTGCAAGTGCTGTTTTGGCGTATGGCAGTTGTACTGCGGGCCGGCAAACCAGCATCGGGAATACGTTCAAGAACTTTCAGCTCGATGCCCAGTTCGTTGCAAAGTGCTTGTTTAGCAGGTGAATATCCATCTTCGTTAACCACAAAAAGGTGAGGTTTGAGCGAACGCAGTTCGTTTTCAAAATCCATCATTCCACTACCCGAATTAACAAAGGCATCGCACACGTAACGAATCGATTTAACCATGTATAAGCGTTCTTGTTCGCTGTTGATGGTTTCGCGGCCTTTTAATTCGGCAACTGTTGCATCGGAACCTAAGCCAACATACAAATCGCCATACTTCGAAGCTTCTTTGAAAAAGGCTACATGGCCACTATGGAGCAAATCGTAACATCCCGAAACAAACACGCGCTTTTTTTTCGTTTGTTTCTGATGTGATGTTAATTTTTCCATGTTCTTATTTTTACTTTCTGAATAAATATTTTTTAACCTTCAGCGTTTGAAATTTTTCGGTGCTATTTCTACCAACGTTCTCTGTTTTGTGGTTCTGTAAGCTTACTCAAAGTAGTTCATTATTTTATAACCGCCTTCTTTAAGGAAACTTTCTTTTTGCATTAGTTTGATGTCGCTTTCCATCATATCGGCAATTAAGGCCTGAAGGGAGTATTGAGGTTCCCAGCCAAGTACTGTTTTCGATTTTGTAGGATCGCCAATGAGCAGGTCAACCTCGGTAGGTCTGAAATAACGTTTGTCGACACCAACTACCACATCTTTTGCTGCTGCACGTGCAATAATTTGATCGAGGTATTTATCGCCAACTTTTTCGATGAATAATTGCTCGTCAACATCAACAAGAACGCCAATTTCTTCTTGGTTCTTACCCCTGAATTCAATTTGAAGCCCCAATTCCTGTGCCGCCATGTCGATAAAATCGCGTATTGTGGTTGTTATTCCGGTTGCAATAACGTAATCGTCGGGTTGGTCCTGTTGCAGAATTAGGTACATGGCGCGAATGTAATCTTTTGCATGACCCCAGTCGCGTTTGCTGTTCAGGTTTCCCATAAAAACAGTTTCCTGCATGCCCAGAGCGATGCGCGACAATGCACGTGTAACTTTTCGGGTAACAAAAGTTTCGCCTCTGATAGGGCTTTCGTGGTTGAACAGAATGCCGTTGCTGGCATGCATTTTATAAGCTTCGCGGTAGTTAACGGTAATCCAGTAGGCATAAAGTTTGGCAACAGCATAGGGCGAACGGGGGTAGAACGGGGTTTGTTCGGTTTGCGGAACTTGTTGCACCATTCCGTATAATTCCGATGTTGATGCCTGATAAATACGTGTTTTCTTACTTAAGCCCAATAGCCTTACTGCTTCTAATATGCGAAGTGTGCCCAAACCGTCGGCATTGCCTACGTATTCGGGTGTTTCGAAGCTTACTTGCACGTGGCTCATTGCTGCAAGGTTGTATATTTCGTCGGGCTGAACTTCCTGTATGATTCGGGTGATGTTCATGCTATCGGTAAGGTCGCCGTAGTGGAGAATCAGGTTGCGGTCTTCAACATGGGGGTCTTGGTACAAGTGGTCAATACGGTCGGTATTGAAAAGCGATGATCGCCTTTTTAAACCATGCACTTTGTACCCTTTTTTTAAAAGGTATTCGGCAAGGTAAGCGCCGTCTTGTCCGGTAATGCCGGTAATTAATGCAACTTTTTGTGTCATGTTATTTAGTTTCAGAAATTTATGTCAACAGATTGTTCTGTTTTAGAAAAAACCCAAAGGCTTGTTTGAATAAATTTTTTATCAAACAAAAGTGATTACAAATATAATATTATTGTATGAATTATTCGGCCTTGTGTTTTTCGGCTTGCTGGAAGCCCCTGAGAAATTCGTCGGTGTTCATTCGTTTTTTGCCCGAAAGCTGCAGTTCTTTAATGGATAACCAACCGTTGTTTGCACCAATTTTTAAGAATGTTTTACCATCGGAATAAATTGAGCCGGGTTCAACTGCATAGCTGGCGGCTTCGAAATCGGCCCTGAAAATTTTCAATGGTGTTTGTTTTTCATTGTTGGCTATCAGGTTGGTCCAAGCAGCAGGGTAGGGGCTTAAGCCTCGTATAAGGTTGCGAATGTTTTCGCCATTGTTGTTCCAGTTGATTTTGCAGTCGTCTTTGAATATTTTGGGTGCGTGTTTGGTTTCAAAACCTTTGGCTATCAGCTCGTCCTGGCTAATGAATTGTATGTTTTCGGTGGCCAGTGCATCAACAGTTTTGGTAACCAGTTGTGCACCAATTGCCATTAATTTATCGTGAAGGATTTCCACATTATCGTCGGGGTCAATGTTTACTTTTTCCTGAAAAATAATGTTGCCGGTGTCTATTTCGTGTTGCAGTTTAAAAGTGGTAACCCCCGATTGGGTTTCGCCGTTAATAATGGCCCAGTTTATAGGAGCTGCTCCACGGTAAAGAGGCAATAACGAAGCGTGTAAATTGAAAGTTCCAAGTGGTGGCATGTTCCAAACAATTTCGGGCAACATGCGAAAAGCAACAACAACTTGCAAATCGGCCTTCAGGTTTTGCAATTCGTCAATAAATTCGGGGGCTTTTAATTTTTCGGGCTGTAAAATGCTGATGCCTTTTTCCTGGGCATACAATTTCACTGCCGAAGCGGTGATTTTTTGTCCGCGGCCTGCAGGTTTATCGGGGGCTGTTACCACGCCAACAACGTTGTACCCGCCCTCGATAAGAGCTTGCAAGCTGGCCACCGCAAAGCCCGGTGTACCCATAAATACTATTCTTATTTTTTTGCTTTCCATTAAAATTAAAGCTTATGCAATGTTGGTGAAAACTTCCTGCACATCGTCGTCTTCTTCAATTTTATCGAGTAATTTATCAACTTCTTCCATTTGTTCCTCGGTGAGTTCAACCGTGTCGTTGGGTATGCGTTGCAGGTTGGCTTTAGTTATTTCGATGCCCAAGTCTTCGAATGTTTTGGTGAGCAGGCCAAAATCGGTGTAATTGGCATAAGCATACATTGTGCCTTCGTTTTCAACCAGTTCTTCAAGGCCACCGTCAATCAGTTCCATCTCGAGTTCTTCAATGTCTTTTCCGGCAGGTTTTTGAAATTCAACCACAGCCTTTCGCGAAAACATGAATTCCATCGATCCTGAGGGAACCAACCCAGCGCCCCATTTATTGAAAAACCATTTCATATTGGCTACCGTACGGGCATGGTTGTCGGTCATGCACTCAACCATAAACATGGTGCCATGCGGGCCTTTGCCTTCGTAGAGTTCTTCGATGTAGTTTTCGGCATCTTTACCGAATGCGCGTTTAATGGCAGCATCGATATTGGCTTTGGGCATGTTTTGTGCCTTGGCGTTTTGTATTGCAGTACGTAATGCCGGGTTTAACGAAGGGTCTTCGCCTCCAGCTTTTGCTGCTACAGTAATGGATTTTCCCAGTTTAGGAAATATGCGTGACATTTTGTCCCAACGCTTTTCTTTGGCCGCTCTGCGGTATTCAAATGCTCTTCCCATTTTATTATTCTGAATGTTTTTCTTTTATTTATTTTAAGGCTACGAAAATATAAACACTTGATTCATTTTCCATGAAAAAATTAAAAAAACGTATGTTATGCCGCAATAAATCCTATTGTCTTTGTTTATCCCTTGTTAAATCGATGCATGAGGACTTGCTTGTTCTTTATCAAATCAAAAATTCGTTTATCTTTGCGCAAAAATTGAAAAGTAGTTAAAATAAACGGAATATCAACGTTTTAGCAGATGAAGAACATACGAAACTTTTGTATAATAGCCCACATCGATCACGGAAAGAGCACTTTGGCCGACCGCTTATTGCAATATACCGGTACCATTAGCGATCGCGACATGACCGAACAGGTACTCGATAACATGGATCTTGAAAAAGAGCGGGGCATTACCATAAAAAGCCATGCCATTCAAATGAAATATCATTTTGAAGGTAACGATTATGTTTTTAACCTAATTGATACCCCTGGACACGTTGATTTCTCGTACGAAGTTTCACGCTCGATTGCTGCCTGCGAAGGTGCTTTGCTTATAATCGACTCGACACAAGGTATTCAGGCTCAAACCATTTCGAATCTTTACCTGGCCATTGAACACGATTTGGAAATTATTCCAATAATGAATAAGATGGACTTGCCCAATGCTATGCCCGAAATTGTTGAAGATCAAATTATTGATTTGATTGGCTGTAAGCGTGAGGACATTATTCGCGCCAGCGGCAAAACAGGCGAGGGAGTTGAAGAGATTATGCACCGCATTGTGAGTGATATCCCATCGCCAAAAGGCGACGAAAGTGCACCGCTCGAAGCGCTTATTTTCGATTCGGTTTTTAATACTTTCAGAGGTGTTGTGGCTTATTATAAAATTGTTAACGGCACCTTGCGTAAAGGCGATAAAGTTAGGTTTTTTGCTACCGATAAAGAATATGTTGCCGACGAGATTGGCGTGTTGCGCATGGGGCTCGATCCGCGTGATGAAATGCGTGCAGGAAATGTGGGCTACATAATATCCAGCATTAAAACAGCCAAAGAAGTAAAGGTTGGCGATACAATTACCCATGTAAAGGGAGGTTGTCAAAAACGTATTGATGGTTTTCAGGAGGTTAAGCCAATGGTTTTTGCCGGTGTTTACCCAATCGATAGCGACGATTATGAAGACCTGCGAGCTGCAATGGAAAAATTACAGTTGAACGACGCTTCGTTAACTTACGAACCTGAATCATCGGCTGCTTTGGGCTTTGGCTTCCGTTGCGGGTTTTTAGGCTTGTTGCACATGGAAATTGTTCAGGAACGTCTCGACCGCGAGTTCGATATGAACGTTATTACTACTGTGCCCAACGTTGAATATACCGTTCATACAAAAAAAGGTGAGCAATATACTATTTACAACCCATCGGGGATGCCTTCGGCATTAACTATCGATGTTATTGAAGAGCCTTACATCAGGGCACAAATTATTACACAATCGGACTATATTGGTTCAATTATGACACTTTGCCTTAGCAAGCGCGGTATCCTTATCAATCAGAATTACATAAGCACCGACAGGGCCGAGCTTACTTTCGATATGCCCTTGGCCGAAATCGTGTTCGATTTTTACGATAAACTGAAAAGTATTTCGAAGGGGTATGCATCGTTCGATTATCACATTGTTGATCACCGCCCGTCGAAATTGGTACGCCTCGATATT
>JAFGAF010000163.1 GCA_016933815.1 Prolixibacteraceae bacterium | reverse complement strand
TTGAAGTTGAAGTTGAACAGGCTAAGGGTATTCCCGGTACGGCTGTTGTTCGTTTTGTCGATTACAATACGTTTGAGCAGAATACTTTTTTCATCAATTTTGATGTGCCTTCGGTAAGCGATGAATTCGATCAGCCGCAAGTAGGAGAGCAGTGGCAATGGGTTCGCGAAAACAAAGCCAATTACACACTCAGCTCACCCAAAGGCGCACTGACAATTACCAGCGATAAGGGCGATATTTCGGAAGGAAGCAATAACGCAGCCAACCTTTTGTTGCAAAGTGCCAACACCGATTGGACAATTGAAACAAAACTGAACTGCTCGCGAACACCTTCGCAGCCCGAAAATGCAGGCATCGTTGCTTATCAAAACGATGACAATTTTGTAAAACTGATGTTCAGGGCAGTTATTAAAACTACCCGGCAACGTGGCGTGCAGCCAGGTACCATCGATTTGCTGATTGAAGAAAACGGTATTGCAAAATCAATAGTCTCGGTAAATCTTAAAGAAGAGATTGTTGGCGATAAGTATTTGTGGCTGCGATTATCAAAAACCGGCAGTGCTTATTCGGCTGCTTATTCGCTCGATGGTGAGGCCTTTGAGGAATTAGGTGCATCGGAAATTGCCTTAAAAGATATCAAAGCCGGACTGATTGCCTGCGATGGAATCATTACCCAAAGCATGACCAGCACTTATTGGTTCAACTCCGATACAACCAAGCCCGATAGTCCGTTTAATGTATCGTTCGACTATTTCAGAATTGAAAATTCAGGAAAGAAATAAAGCATTTTTTTTAATCTTATTAAAACCCCGGTCAGTATTGTTTTACTACCGGGGTTTTTATTGAAATAATAGCTGATTTTATAAAAGTATTATTCAATTTTAAATACGATTTGTTAAAACAGTGTGTACTTTTATTAGCGTTTAGTAAATTTAATAAGATGAGAATAAATAAAGTTGCAGTTTGGCTTACTGTATTGTTGTGCGCCACGAGTGCTTTTGGTCAAAAAACCAATTATGATGCCATTAAGGGAGCTAAAAAAATTAGTCCCGATTTGTTTGGCCTGTTTTTCGAAGACATTAATTACGCGGCCGATGGCGGCTTGTATGCCGAAATGGTTCAAAATCGCTCATTTGAATACAATCCTTCTATTCGGAATGGGTGGGGGCCTTATTCGTTTTGGCAATTTGTATCGCCGGGGTTTTCAATTGGCTATACCAATATTGAAACCGGGAACCCGCTGCACCGGAATAACCCTGTTTATGCTGTGCTCGACATTGAGTTTGTGGGCAATTATCCCCAATTTAAAGGCGATGCCGGCGTTGGATTGAAAAACAGTGGTTTCGATGGCATGGTGGTACGCGAGGGCGAAAGCTACAACTTCTCGGTGTTTGCTAAAATGCTGAGTCAGGCTCCAATCGATTTTTTGTTGGTATTGGAAAACCCTAAAGGGGAAGTGTTGGCCAAAGCCAAGTTTCAAACTGCATCGGATCAATGGCAGAAATATACAGCAAACCTAACGGCAACAGCTAATTGCGACAGCGCTTCGTTGTTGGTTTTGGCACAAACCGAAGGCAAAGTAGCAATTGATATGGTGTCGCTCTTTCCCGAAAATACATTTAAAAACCGCTCCAACGGGCTACGTGCCGATTTGGCTCAGGTGCTGGCCGATATGCAGCCTCGGTTCATGCGTTTTCCCGGAGGGTGTTTGGTGCATGGTAGCGGTACCGGCAACATGTACCGCTGGAAAAATACTATTGGCCCGGTTGAAACCCGTAAAGCCCAACGCAACATTTGGGGCTACCACCAAACAGCCGGTTTGGGTTTTTTCGAGTATTTTCAGTTTTGCGAAGATATTGGTGCCAAGCCTATTCCAATTTTACCCGCTGCCGTAAGTTGTCAAAATTCAGGTGGTACCCACGTTATTGGAGGTGCCGGCCAAAAGGCACTTTGCATGAACGATATGGACGAATACATTCAGGAAGTGCTCGATTTAATTGAATGGGCAAATGGTCCTGTCAATTCAACATGGGGTGCTCAAAGGGCAGCTACCGGCCATCCCGAGCCCTTTAAGCTTGAATATATTGGCATTGGAAACGAAGACAAAATTACACCTGAATTCGAAGAACGCTTTGCAATGATATTCAAGGCAGTGAAAGAAAAATATCCCGAAATTAAAGTGATTGGGACTTCGGGGCCTTTTTCAGATGGTGTAGATTTTGAAAAAGGTTGGAAACTTTGCAATGACCTCGATGTTGATGTGGTTGATGAGCATTATTACAAAGGTCCCGAGTGGTTTTTGAGCAATCATTATCGTTACGATCAATACAAACGCAATGGGCCAAAAGTGTATTTGGGCGAATATGCCTCGTGGGGCAACAAAATGTTCAACGCAATTGCCGAAGCTGCTTATATGACAGCACTCGAACGCAATGGCGATGTTGTGGCGATGGCTTCGTATGCGCCGTTAATGGCAAAAAAGGGATTTACCCAGTGGACTACCGATATGCTCTTCTTCGATAACGTGAATATTGTGAAAACGCCTAATTATTACGTGCAGAAATTGTTCATGAACAATCGGGGTGCATATTATTTCAACGGGGTAGTGCAAGCAGATAAAGCCGATACGCTGAATTTGGTATCGTGTGTGCTCGACAAAAATACCGGCGATGTAATACTTAAAATTGTTAATGCAGGTTCACAAAACAAAACTGTTAAAGTCGATCTGTCGCGCTTTAAGCATATTAAAACAACAGCAACTCAAACAGTTTTTTCAGGCAGTAAAAGCGACGAAAATACTTTTGATTTACCCAACAAAATAGTTCCGGTTGAAAGCCAAATTAATCTGGCCAAAAAGTTCGATTATGCAGCTCCTGCAATGTCGTTAACAGTAATCAGGTTTAATTCGAAATAGATTGAAACAAACGAAATATTAACCAATAAAATATTGTCAAATGAAACTTATATTCTTTATAATTTTTGTGAGCCTTTTTACTGCTTGCAGTTCTCGCAATAGCGTGCATGATAAAGCACAAAACCCGATTATATGGGCCGATGTGCCCGATATGTCGATGATTCGTGTGGGCGATACTTACTACATGAGTAGTACAACCATGCACATGAATCCCGGTGTGCCAATCATGAAATCGACCGATTTGGTCAATTGGGAATTGGTAAGCTATGCTTATGAAAGTTTGGCCGATATTGATGCCATGAACCTCGAAAACGGAAAGCATGCCTACGGACGCGGATCGTGGGCAAGCTGTTTGCGTTTTCACAACAACAAATATTATCTCTCGACTTTTTCGAGTACTACCGGAAAAACCTATGTTTTTTCGACCAACAGTATCGAGAATGAAAGCTGGGAGCAAATAAGTTTTGAACCCTCGTACCACGACAATAGCCTTTTTTTCGATACCGACGGACGCACCTACCTTGTTTGGGGCAACGGCAAGTTGTTTGTTGCCGAGCTTAATTCCGATTTGACCGGTGTTAAGGAAGGTTCGGAGAGGGTGCTGATTGAAAATGCAAGTGCTCCTGCCGGCGAAAACATTATGCTGGGAGCAGAGGGCAGCCAGCTTTTCAAAATAAACGGCAAATACTATTTGTTTGTAATTACCTGGCCGCGTGGTGGAATGCGTACGGTGGTGGTGCATCGTGCCGACGATATGAACGGCCCATGGGAAGGGCGCGTGGTGTTGCAGGATAAAGGCGTGGCCCAGGGTGGTTTAATCGATACCCCCGATGGACGTTGGTTTGCCTATTTGTTCCGCGATTTTGGCGCTGTTGGCCGCATTCCGTATTTGGTGCCGCTTGTGTGGGAAAACGAGTGGCCTGTTTTAGGCATCGACGGTACAGTGCCCGATAGCCTCGATTTGCCAGCCAGCAAAGGCTTAATGCCCGGCATTGTGGCATCCGATGATTTCAGCCGTAAAGCTGCCGATCGCGACCTGCCTTTGGTGTGGCAGTGGAACCACAATCCTGTTAACGAGTTGTGGAGCGTGCACGAGCGAGAAGGTTATCTGCGCTTAAAAACAGGAAAAATTGTTGGCGAATTGCAACAGGCGCGCAATACACTCACCCAGCGCACTTTTGGTCCTCAAAGCTCGGCCGAAATTCTTGTTGAGGTGACAGGGATGAACGAAGGCGATAACGCCGGAATTTGTGCTTTTCAGCGTAAATATGGCCAGGTGGGCGTTAAAATCGAAAACGGGAAACGGTTTATTGTTATGGTCAGCAACCAAACCGATATCCCAACCGAGATTGAAAGTGTTGCTCTAAATAATGATAAGGTGTACCTAAAAGTTGATTGCGATTACAGGAACAGGGCCGACCTTGCACATTTTTACTACAGCCTCGATGGAAAGGAATGGAACAAAATTGGCAATGAGCTGAAAATGCAATATACTTTGATGGAGCATTTTATGGGCTATAGGTTTGGCCTGTACAATTATGCTACCCAAAAACAAGGCGGTTATGCCGACTTCGATTATTTTACAATAAGTGGATCAACTGAATTATAAGTAAAAATAAAATCGAACCTCATTTTTGGGGTTCGATTTATTTTGTTTTATAAATTGGCTCGTAAGATCGAAGGGGTAATTATGCAAAAAATTGAGTTTATTGTTCAGTTTTCTGTTAATTCATAATTGGTACTTCTGCCTCCTGAATCTACTTGTTTTAGAATTCCTTTTTCAATCAAATCTTTTATGTCTCTAAGCGCTGTATCTGCTGAGCATTTTGTAATCTTTGCCCATTTCGATGATTTTAATTTACCGTCAAATCCATCAAATAACTTATTCAACATTAACCTTTGACGACTATTTAAAACCGTCTCTTTATTTCTATCCCAAAAATCAGCTTTTTGAAGAACTCGTTTTAATGTTTCCTCGGTGT
>JAFGAF010000162.1 GCA_016933815.1 Prolixibacteraceae bacterium | reverse complement strand
CAACAATACGATGTAATTGTTTGCAACCCACCGTTTTTTACCGATTCAAAAAAACCCGATTGCAGAAAACGCGAATTAGCCCGCCACAACAACACTTTGCCCTTTGGAGAATTGGTGCTCAATGCAGCAAAACTGCTCAAACCTAATGGCCGATTAAATGTAGTGCTCCCTTCGGAAAGCGAACGGACCTTTAAAATTGTGGCATCGGAAGCCAGGCTTTTTGCATCGCGAATATGCCGTGTAAAACCAAAACCATCGAAAGCACCCAAGCGCGTGTTAATTGAATTTATGTTTGAAAGTGAGCATGCCGAAGAAGCCGAACTTACCATCGAAACAGAACAACACCATGATTATACCCCCAATTTTAAAGCACTCGTATGTGAATTTTACTTAAGCTTGTAAAATTTTTTGCCGTTTACAGAACACCCTATGCACTAAAACCATAATTTTGCCCACCAATTAACCAGCTCCACAACGGGCTCTGCTCTGAACCTGTTGCGCCTGAAATCAATCACTTTAATCATTTATTTGTTATGGCTCAAATATTTAGGCCAAAGTTTTTTTCGTTGTTAAAACAAGGTTTTACACGAAAACAACTCACATCCGATGTGTTAGCCGGAGTAGTAGTAGGTGTTGTTGCCCTTCCGTTGGCCATTGCTTTTGCAGTTGCATCGGGTGTATCGCCCGAAAAAGGGCTCATTACTGCTGTAGTAGCTGGTTTTCTTATTTCGTTTTTAGGTGGCAGCCGTGTTCAAATTGGCGGTCCAACCGGTGCATTCATTGTAATTGTTTACGGAATTGTTGAGCAATACGGCATCGACGGGCTAATAATTTCAACCATTTTGGCAGGCTTAATCCTCATCGCTTTTGGATTCCTGCGGCTGGGCTCGTTGCTAAAATTTATACCCCACCCGCTAATTGTAGGTTTCACCAGCGGTATCGCACTTGTAATTTTTTCAACACAAATTAAAGATGCATTTGGCTTGCAGATCGACAAAGTGCCTTCGGAATTTATTGCAAAATGGCAAGTGTATTTCGAAAACATTTCAACATTTAACCCTACGGCCATTGTTATTACGCTACTTACAATTTTGTTGGTAGTTTACACGCCAAAAATCACAAAAAAAATCCCCGGATCGTTTATCGCCATTGTATTCATAACCCTTGCAACTCAAGTATTCAATTTAGAAGTAACAACAATTGAAACCTTTTTTGGCGAAATTCCGAATAAATTTGCCTTTACAATACCCCATTTCAATTTGGGCGATTTGGGACAATACATAGCTCCCGCATTAACCATTGCCTTGCTGGGTGGTATCGAATCGCTGCTATCGGCTGTTGTTTCCGATGGTATGATTAGCGGAAACCACCGTTCAAACACCGAACTCATAGCGCAGGGAATTGCCAATGTTGTAACCCCGTTTTTTGGGGGTATTCCGGCCACCGGCGCCATTGCCCGTACAGCTACCAATGTTAAAAACGGAGGCCGAACACCTGTTGCCGGTATTGTTCATGCCTTAACCCTTTTACTTATAATGCTGTTTTTTGGCAAATGGGCAAAACTGATCCCAATGTCGTGCCTGGCAGGTGTGTTAATTGTGGTATCGTACAACATGAGCGAATGGCGCACCTTCCGTTCGATACTAAAATCATCGTGGTTCGACATTGTAGTTTTGCTAAGCACCTTTTTCTTAACCGTGTTGGTTGACCTCACCATTGCCATCGAGGTAGGTGTTGTATTGTCGGCATTGTTATTTATGAAACGCATGGCCGATGCGGGCGAGAGTAAGCTAACCGCCGAAATCGACTGCGATGTGCTTGAAGATTATTCATTGCTTCCAAAGGGCATTTCGATATACGAAATTAGCGGACCGTTGTTCTTTGCATCGGCAAAGCAATACGCCGAAGTAATCAAATCAACCGGTATCAAGTCGAAAATCATCATCATAAGAATGCGCCATGTACCATTTGTCGATTCAACCGGTATGCAAAACCTGAAAGCGTCGATCAATGCATTGCTCGATTCGGGTACAATGGTTGTTCTTTCGGGTGTTAACAACCAAGTTAAAGCTGACCTGCAAAAAAACAACATCATTGATATGATTGGGCAACAAAACGTTTTCGACACATTTGACCGTGCAGTTGTTTATGCAAAGGACGAACTGGTTAATATTCGTAGTAGTCAATCTTATTAATTGCCCTACCAAATTCTTCGGGTATGGTTACGGTTAATGGCTTCGATGAGTTAAAACCCAATGTTTTCATTACCGTTTTTCGGCCTTTGGGTGTTATTGATGTTATTTCCATCACAAAACCATCGACCGATAATTGTTGGTAATATTTACCCATTTTACTGGCTTTTAATATGCCTACATCGTTGGGAAGTTTTACCTGTTGGGTGATCCACATTTCGCCTTTAAACTCGGGAACATCGAATGTGTATTTGGTTGAATTTTTACCCGCAATACTTTTTTCTTCATTGGTTTTCAATAAATTGAGCTCTTTAAGCGTGCGACCACTGTTGTCTTTCATTACCGATGCACTGCCCATTACTTGTTCGCCTTCGCCCAAAATAATCAGGCAATTATTGTTAGGTATATCAAAAAGGGTTTGATAAACAGTATTTCCACGCTTATGTTTTATGTTAATATATTGATAATCATTTGTGTAATGACCATAATACGGTATCGACTCCTGTAGCTTTCCTTTTGGGCTATAAAAGTCGATTTGCATTTCGATCACAGCATCGAAGGTATATGAACTTTGGTATTTAATACCGGGTATTTTCTTACTTAAATCGATTTGTGCCGCCGAACTGATTGACAAAGCTACAAACAGGCACATTACCAAAAACCAATTTGTCTTCATTGTTGCAAGTTTTAATGTTCAACCAAAGATAAGTTTTAAATGTTAAATTTGCATTTCAATTTTAAATACAAATAATCATTTTTAATCAACTAATGACTTTAAGCGAAATCAATGCAATTTGCCAAAAGACCTTGGTAAGCAATTTAGGGATTGAATTTACCGGCATGAGCAAGAGCAGCCTAACTGCCCGTATGCCTGTCGATTACCGCACTACTCAACCCATGGGCTACTTACACGGAGGAGCTTCGCTTGCTTTGGCCGAAACAGTGGGCAGTGGTGCTTCGCTATTGCTGGTGGATATTGCCAAATACAATGTTTTTGGTATGAATGTATCGGCAAGCCATATTTCATCGGTTCGCGAAGGATGGGTTATTGCAACAGCCATTTTGGTTCACCAGGGCCGATCAACGCATGTTTGGGATGTTGAAATAAAAGACGAATCGGGTAAACTTATTTCTGTAGCGCGTGTTACAAATGCAATTGTTGAGAAAAATAGTAAATGATTATGAACTTTATACAAGCACTGCAATTTTGTATCGACCGTAATTTGGTGTTCGCAACCTACCGCCTGCCCCATTCCGATGCTGTGCGTTTGCTTGTGCAAAAAAGCCATGAATTGAACCAGGTTCAAATCGACAATAAACTATTCGAGAATCAAGGCTTTGTAATATCGCCTTTTTCGGAAAACGAAAACAACCATTCATTTTTAATAAAACCCGACCTTAATTACATCAGTACCGACTACGACAACTTTGATGAACTTTTAGAACTAGATTCGGTGCCCCGCACAGAGCCTAACTTTGAAAACGGACAAGTAAGCAAAAAAGAATTTGTCGATCAGGTTTTATTAATTAAAAAGGCCATTGCCGAAAAAAAATTTGAGAAAGCAGTACTGTCACGAATAAAAATAATCGATCGGAATTACCGTTCAAAACTTACCGAGGTTTTTCAAATGCTCATTGCATCGTACTCAAATGCATTTATTTATTTGTTCAATTTGAATGGTCAAATGTGGATGGGTGCTACACCTGAACCTTTGTTGTGCTCCAACAAAAACGATTTAGAGACAGTATCTTTAGCCGGAACCCGCGAGTTCAATGCCGAAAACCTTAACCTGCACAATTGGAGCAAGAAAGAATTAACCGAACAAGAGCTGGTTACCTGTTTTATTGAAGAAGCACTGCACAAATTTAAAATTGACAAATACCTTAAGAACGGCCCTTACACCAAAAAAGCAGGCAACTTGGTTCATTTACGCACCGATTTTACTTTAAAACAAAGCAGGGCAAACGGTTTGCTCGGACAACTGGTGCAAGAGTTGCATCCAACTTCGGCTGTGTGCGGCTTACCCAAGCAACCAGCCATGACGTTTTTATTAAACATCGAAAAACACAACCGCAAATATTACTCGGGGTTTTTAGGCCCTGTTAACATCGACGAACAAATGCAACTATTTGTAAACTTGCGCTGCATGCAGGTTTTATGCGATAAATTGGTACTTTACATTGGTGCTGGCATAACATCCGACTCGGAAGCTGACGATGAATGGACCGAAACCGAAATTAAAGCCGACACCCTTCTTTCGGTTATTCATAAGGTTTAATTTAAAGCCTATTTAGAATAAAAAACTAATTTTGCGCTTGGTTGTTTATTTATTCAAAAGAAACAGAAAAATTGGAACAAATGAAGCAGGTATTATATCTTTTACTCGTAGTTATTTTGCTCACAGCGTGCAATAACCAAACGAAAAAAACCGATAACAAAACCATTACTGTAACAATTCTGCCACAAAAATACTTTGTTGAACAAGTTGCAGGCAGCAATTTTAAAGTGAATGTTATTTTGCCCCCGGGAGCCAGTCCCGAAAATTACGAACCAACACCCCAGCAACTTCAAGAGCTGAATAATTCATTCATCTACTTTTATGTTGGCCATCTCGGATTCGAGAAGTCGTGGATGAAAAAATTCTCTGACAACGCGCCCGATGTAGCTTACATATCATGCAGTAAGGGCATCGATTTGCTTGTAGGAGGGCACGAGCACTGTGACGACGATCACGACCATGTAACTAAAAATGGAACAGATCCGCACATCTGGACCTCGCCCGAAAATGTTAAAACCATGTCGCGCACCATTTACAATGAACTTGCCAACCGCTTTCCCAAACAAGCCGAAGAGTTCAAAGCCAATCTCGACGGTTTTATTCAACGAATCGATAGCCTCGACTTTTACATTCGAACCAGCTTAGCAGATTCCGTTCAACGCGATTTCATGATTTTTCACCCTTCGTTAGGCTACTTTGCACGCGACTACCATTTAAACCAACATGCCATTGAGTTTGAAGGTAAATCGCCAAGTGCTGCTCATGTTCGTAAAATGGTAGATTTAACGCGCGAGCGAAAAATCAAAACCATATTTGTTCAGCAACAATTCGAAAAAGACAAAGCCGAAACCATCGCCCGCGAAACAGGCACCGAACTGGTTGATGTTGATCCGCTGGCTTACGATTGGATGGCCGAAATGTACTCTTTTACCGAAAAGCTAAAAGAATCGTTTAGCAATTAATGGAAAACCTTCTCGAAATAAAGAACCTAACGGTTAAATACGGCACTTATACTGCATTGCAAAATGCAAATATGAAAATTGGCCCTACCGATTTCATTGGTGTAATTGGCCCCAATGGCGGAGGTAAAACAACACTTTTAAAAGCGATATTAGGCTTATTGGAGCCATCGTCGGGAGAGGTTATTTTTTCGGAACAATTGAGCAATCAAAAAACCGATATCGGCTATTTGCCCCAAGTAAACAAATTCGACAGCCGTTTTCCCATTAATGTAATCGATGTTGTGTTGTCGGGGCTGGCAGGTAAACGTAACTGGGTTAAACCTTTCAATTCGGCCAATAAAGAAAAGGCCATGCAATTGCTTACCGATTTGGGCATTGCCCATATTGCCAACAAGCCAATCGGGCAACTTTCGGGAGGGCAAATGCAAAGGGCTTTTCTGGGCAGGACACTTATTTCCGATCCCAAACTGATCATTTTAGATGAACCCGGAACTTATGTTGATAATAAATTCGAAAGTGAGTTGTACGAAAAACTTGTGCAACTGAATAAATCCAAAGCCATTTTACTGGTATCGCACGATGTTGGGACCATTTTTGCACACGTTAAAAGCATTGCATGTGTTAACCGCGAGCTCAACTATCATCCCTCAAACATCATTACACCCGAACAACTGGCCTCGTACAATTGCCCCATACAAATAATTACTCACGGCGAAATACCACATACCGTTTTGGGCGTCCATAATCACAAACACCATCATTAAACATTAAGTCGATAACCATGATTGAACTTTTGCAATACGATTTCTTCTCAAATGCAATTCTAGCAGCTATTTTAACAGCTGTATCGTGCGGCATTATTGGAAGTTACATAGTTGCCCGGCGCATGGTTTTTATTGGAGGAGGCATTACTCACGCTTCGTTCGGAGGAATAGGAATTGCTTATTTTCTGGGCTTTGCACCAATGATTGGCGCAGGTGTTTTTGCTGTTCTTTCGGCTTTGGGAATTCATTATTTTACCCATAAAGGCAAAGTACGCGAAGACTCTTCAATTGCTATATGGTGGTCGCTGGGCATGGCCATAGGTATTATTTTTATTGCACTAAAACCCGGCTATGCCCCAAATTTAATGAGCTTTTTGTTTGGAAGCATATTAACAGTAATGAAAACCGATTTGCTTTATATGCTCGTGGTGAGCTTAATTACTGTTTTGGTTTTCGCAATTTTCTTCCGTTTAATAACCATGATTTCGTTTGATGAAGAATTTGCCCGAGCACGAAGCCTGCCTGTCGATTTCTTCAATTACATGCTCATCATCATCAGTGCATTGGTGATAGTGACAAGCACAAGGGTTTCGGGGGTAATTCTTGTATTGTCGTTATTAACCCTGCCGCAAGCTACTGCAAATATTTTCGTACAATCGTTTCGTTCGATGATGTGGTTTTCGATATTAATTGGCTTATTTGGAATGATTTCGGGCTTATACATCTCGTATTATACAAACCTTCCATCGGGCGCTACAATTATAGTAACACTAACTGCTTTTTTTGCTTTGGGAAAACTGATTAAAGCTTTATTCGCGGTAAGCAAAAATTAATCAAAATTACGTGGTTTACATTTATTCTTATTTCCAGATGGCGTAACGAATTTCATCGGAAAAAATGCCGTTTTTATAAATTGCTTTTTTGAAAACGGCCTCTTTAATAAAACCATTTTTTTCGAGTACCCTTTGCGAACCAATATTAAATCCAAATATGCCGGTAAAGATCCGAACAATATCGAGGTTTTGAAAACCGTAATCAACAATCAATGCAACAGCCTTACTTGCAATGCCTTTTCCCCAAAAATGTTCTCCAATCCAATAACCAATTTCTGCCGATTTCCGATACACATCCGTTTGCAAAATAAGACCGATTGATCCCACAAACTCCCCATTATATTCAACAGCAAAATAGGTTTGCGGATTTTGCGATGTACAAAAAGAAATGTATTCTTCGGCATCGGTTAAAAAGTAAGGATAAGGAATATAGTCGCGTAAATTGTCCCAAAGCTTTTTATTATTTGCCAATTGGGCAAGGCATTCTTTATCATCCATCCGAAAGGGTCGGATTTTTACTTCATGCTCAGTCATTATTGTTGTGTGTTCTAGTTATTAATATTTTCATGAATACTATCCAGGTATTCTTCAAGCATAGAAAAACCATTACTGTTCTGCAAGTTACCATCTTCAGGGTTAAATTTATCAAGATTATTCATATCTTCCCAAAAGTCTGGCATCCCATCGCGATCGGTATCAACAGGGGCTCCAACTGCATTGTAGTTCTCCCATCCGCCCACATCGTTCTGACTTTTGATAATTGAACCTGTTCTATTTATCACGCTTTCAACAATTCTCGAATCGGTTTTATCGCGCTTGGGCAAACTGGCACCGCCACTCAACAACACCTGGTTATAGCCTACATGCACATCAATATCTTCAATAAAACCAGTTTCAAAAGGCACTTTTTGCTTATAAGCATCAATTTGAGCGTCGGACCACTTTTCGTTAAAACTCACCAGTTCCCATTGATCAACAGGACAATTCCCATCGTAATAATTATTGGCAAAATAAGCCCTATTATAGGGCGAACCGGTAGAATAAGCTATGCCGTTGATTTTTGAATTAGCTCCGGGCACTAAATAATTATTCACAAAATTAAGCCGGGTAATACTTAGTTTATCGCTATTGTATCCGGCATGTGAGCCGCCCCAATTGTAAATAACATTATTGCGAAAATCGAGCAAAAGCCCCTTGGGATCAGAGCTGTATGGGTTTGAGTCGTAATTTCCGGGACGCGGATTTCGTCCTGTATTGTGAGCATATAAATTGTACAGAAAGCTGTATTTTGCTCCACCTGTACCCCTGATCAGCGAACCGTAACCATGCTTGTCGGGATTAAGTGCCTCGGTAATAAAGCACCACTGAACAGTAACGCTGTCCAAAACAGGCTCGCGGCACGAAGCCGATAAAACTTCATCGAGGCTCCAACTGGCCGAACAATGGTCAATAATAAT
>JAFGAF010000161.1 GCA_016933815.1 Prolixibacteraceae bacterium | reverse complement strand
AAAATCGTGGACTCCTGAAAGCCGGGTCTCACTGAACATATCGCCCACCTGTCCGGGTTCCCTGGTTTTGTCTTCGGGCAGCACAAAAACGTACATGCGGGTGTTGTCATATTTATTTTTACTACTGGCGTAGGTGTTGTAACGTTGGTTAATGGCTTTTTGTATTGAAGTATATTGACTAAAAAACTCATCACCTTCATCCCATGCATCAGCCCAGTCTTGTTCAGTAAAGCCATCGATAAAATCTTTGTTGTTTGAATCATCTGGCCGCACATAAAATTTATTGTCAACATCAACCTCCCAGCTTATGCCGTATTGGTTCCAAATATTGTTCAGTTTTGTGCGTACATCCCCTTCATTAATATCCTGATCCTCTACAAGTGGTACCAGTGTTACGCTGTAGGTTTTGGGTGTGCGCGAGAGCACGTCGAGACGGCCGGCAAGGTTCCATTTATCATTGTCGTTAACCACGGCCAAAATGGAGTAAACCCCGGCGGTGGATGGCGGCATAAGGGTGAGGTTTATGCTGCCGGTGAAATTGCTACGGTATTTTAATGGTGTTGTTTGCATTGAGAAAATTCTTTAACAAAAAACAAGCCAAAATAACAAAAGCCGCTTAAAATTCACTCAATGCTGCATTCACCTTTCACTTGTTCAAAAGCAACTGAAATTTTAAATGTTCTCAAAAAAATATCAATATCGCTTGCGATATAAATTTAAAGTTGTATTTTTGTGTCGTGATCGATATTTTCTTGTGCGATATTTAAATAAAAAAGATATGGAAACAAAAATTTCAAAAAATGTAAAAAACGAAACCTTTAAACAAAAGGTTTTACGAAAAATGTACCCGTTTATTCGCAAAATGGGCAAAAAAGGCAAAAATGGTACTGTATTGGTGAACAATCGGAAAGCCACAGCAGGCACATCGTTTTATGATCTAAAAGCTGACTTAAACAACGGCAAAACGCTAAACTTTTCGGCATTTGAAGGTAAAAAGGTTGTGCTGGTAAACACTGCATCGAATTGCGGGTACACCGGACAATACGCCGAGTTGCAATCGTTGCACGAACAATATGGCGATAAGCTGCAGATTATAGCCTTTCCGGCCAACGATTTTGCCGAGCAGGAAAAAAGCAACGACAACGAGATTGCCCAATTTTGCCAACTCAATTATGGTGTTTCTTTTCCGGTTGCCAAAAAAGGTGTAGTTTTGAAGAAAACTGAACAACAGCCCGTATTCGAATGGCTGTCGGACAAAAAACTGAATGGATGGAACGAGCATGCTCCCGACTGGAATTTCGGCAAATACCTTATTAACGAAGAAGGGGTACTTACCCACTATTTCGGCCCGTCGGTTTCGCCATTGGAAACTGAATTTTTGGAAGCAATTAAATAAAATTTGAAATGGCCTACGAACAGTTAAAATTAGAAAATCAGTTGTGTTTCCCGGTTTACGCTGCATCGCGTTTAATTACCAGGGAATATCAACCACTGCTCGACAAATTATCGATTACCTACCCACAATACCTAGTATTAATGGTATTGTGGGAAAACAACCACCTGCCGGTAAACGACATTGCCAAAAAGCTGGTATTGAATACCAACACAATTACGCCACTTTTGAAAAGAATGGAACAGCAAGGCTTAATTATGAGGGAGCGGTCGGAAAAAGACGAACGCAAGGTAATTGTGCACCTTAGTGAGCAAGGTACGGCATTGCAAGAAGAAGCAGCACGCATACCCGAAGAGCTGGCAAAACGACTATCGGACAGCAATTTAAAACTTGATGATTTGGCAAAACTTAAAGACAGCCTGAATTTGCTTATTTCGTTTTTAAAATCGCCAAATGAGTAAAATATTTTTTGACTATTTAAATCCAAAACCAAGTCCTAATCCAAACCAGGATGAAAAGAAGCCGCTATTTCTTAAAAACATCGGGTTCCAGTTTGCTTGAAACATTATTCCTGCATTTTTAGGCTGAAAACGATATCCAATTGTTAAAAAACCCCCTGTAACGCCAAAGCCCTCCTCGTTTATGTATTCGTTATTGGTAACTTCGCCCATACCACTAATGGAAGCGTACAACGGAAGAATACCAATACCGGTTAATAAGAAACTTCGCTTTTTTCCGTATAAGTAATTAAATTCTATGGGAAAGGTTACGAGCCCTAAGCTTGCATTTATGTCAGGAGTTGAACTCGAAACATTTAATCCGCCAATACCAAGCCTAAAGCCAATACCATCCATTTGGCCTTTTTTTAAACGCATATCGAAATTTACGCCTCCTATTAAATGGCTTCCAAAAAGCTCGGCATAAATGTTCTTGTGATACGAATTGAATTGGAGTGAGTCGGTTTGTGCAAACAATTGAGAACCGAGAAAGAGCAACAAAATGCATGTGAAGGTAATTATCTTCATAATTTAGTGTTTAAGTTTATTCATAATATTTAACAAGGTAATTAATTCGCGCAATTTAATAAATATTTT
>JAFGAF010000160.1 GCA_016933815.1 Prolixibacteraceae bacterium | reverse complement strand
TTTCATTTCTGCCTTCTAAAGTAATAATTTTTTGATTAATACAAACAAAAAAACCAGCTTGAAAAATCAAACTGGTTGTTTATGTGTGTGTTGTGGCTATTTTGCCTTAAGTATTATTTGTTTTTGTTTCTTTCGTGGTTTTCGTCGCCACGGTATTTGCGCAGTAAATGGTTCCGAAAATTCATCTCAGTTACATAAAGCATTACCACTTTTTTGGGAGGTAGTATTTTTAAAAAGCGTTCGTTGTATTCTTCGGTAAGTTTATTGTCTTCAATAAATAAACTAACTATTTTGCGGCTGAGCTCGGTGTATTCTTTGTCGCTCATTTCGGCAACACCGTTCATTAACGATTGGTCGAGCTCACGACGTTGCTTCGATATTTCCCACTTTTTACTTTCAAACTCGTTGTAAACAGGCCAAAATACTTCGGCTTCTTTAGGCGTTAGGTCCAATGCCGATGTGAAAAATGAAATTTTTTCGGCCTTAAACTTTTCAAAATCGAATTTGCCCTGTGGCTTATCGTTGGCTTGCGCACCGAAAAGCGAAACAAACAGAAGGGTGAAAAATACTATCCTAATTTTCATAGTAGTTATTATTAAGTTGCAGTAAATCGTATTCCGATAACGATGCAATTAGCATGTTTTCAATAAATTGATTGTCGTATTCGTGTTCTGTATCGGTTTGTTCAAAGGCTTGAATGATGGCATGATCGTTTACCTGATAAAAATTCATAAACTCGGGTAATACCGAAATGGTTTCATTATTTTGGCTAAGAGATTTAGGGCCAAGTAACTGAACCGGAAAATAAATGAGCATGAAAATAATTGTAAAGCTGGCAACCATTGCCAACACGGGCTTCAGGTAACGCAGTACGGCACTTTGCGATGTGCTCACTGCCGGTTTCTCGCTTTGGTCGATACGTTCCATTAGCCGTTCCGAAAAGGTGTCGAAATATCCTTCGGGAACAATAAACGGATTGTGTTTCGATGCTTGCTTTATGTTATTTTTCTTTGCCATTTTTTTGTGTTAATGTACATTCGACTAATCAACTGTGTAATGGTTTAACGGGCTTATTGTTATTCTTTTAATTATCTTCATCTTTTAAGTCTTCTTCAATTTTTTTCACGGCATGATGGAACGATGCTTTAAGCGCACCAACCGAAGTTTCTAATATTTCGGCCATATCGGTGTATTTCATTTCCTGAAAATATTTCATATTGAAAACCAATCGTTGCTTGTCGGGCAATTTTTGTATTGCTGCTTGTAATTTACGTTCAATTTCGGAGCCATCAAAATAATTATCGCTTTGTAAATTGTTAATCAAAAAATCGTTTTCGATGGTGCCGCTAAAAATCTTTCTTCTTTTTTGTTGTGCCAAATGGGTGAGCGATTCGTTGGTGGCTATGCGAAAAAGCCAGGTATAAAGCATCGATTCCTCTCTAAAAGTGTCAATGCCGTTCCATACTTTAATAAAAACATTTTGCAATACGTCGTCGGTATCGTCGTGGTCAATAACCATTCGCCTGATGTGCCAATACAGCTTTTCCTGGTAAGTTTTTACCAGTTCGTGAAAGGCTTCACGCTTTGTTGCCGTATTTTTTAGGCGATCGATTAAGTGCTTGTCTGACATCGTTTTGTCGAAATATTTGCAAAATGAAACTTTGTTGAAGTGCTTAATTTTCGGGGTAAAAATAAGCATTATCGTGTATTTTTATTTTTTTTGTTAACATTTTTGTGCCCATTTAACAATTTTTGGATTCGTTTACGTTAATAATTGAAATAATTATAGGCATTAATTGGCAACATTTTATAATTTCGTCAGCTAAACCTTACGAAAAATCAATTCATCAATGAGAATATTTTTGATTGTTTCTTTTTTAGTTTTTCTTCAGCTTGTTTCACCTGTTTTCGGGCAGCAAAACCGTTCAGTGAACGAGGCGCGTGTCGAAGGACAAAAATACATATTGCATAAGGTTGAAAAAGGCGAAACCATTTATTCAATCAGTAATATATACAATATTGAGCAAAAAGATTTGGTGGCTGCCAATTCGCAATTAATTTTTGGATTAAAGGAAGGCGACAGCTTGAAAATACCAAAGCATGATGCTTCTGCGCTAGCCAATAATGATCAAACATCGTCAGTTGTCGATGTGAAATTTATTTTTCATCGGGTTAAAACAGGTGAAACGGTTTACAGCATTTCAAAACAATACGGTGTTGGTGTTGATGCAATTTACCGTTTTAATCCCGAATCGCGTAACGAGTTGCTCGAAAATGAAATTTTAAGGATACCCGATCAGAAAGTGCTTGTTAAAGCCGATGGGCTTTTACGCGAGGATGACAACTATTTTTACCATAACGTTCAGCCCGGAGAAACTATTTATGCACTTTCGAGGCGTTATGAAACAACCGTAAACAATATTTTAGCAGCAAACCCAAATATTGAGGAAACTTTAAAAACAGGTGAGTTGGTTAAAGTTCCTAAAAAAACCTCAGCAAAAAATGAAACTGATGAGGCAATAGCCAGCGGCGAATACTTTTTTCATACTGTTGAAAGCGGCGATACGTTTTTCTCGTTTAAACGCAGGTTTGGCATCGATAAAAACGAACTTATTGCACTTAACCCGCAGTTAAACGATGGGCTGAATGTGGGGCTTGTTCTTAAAATTCCATCTAAAAACATCCCAAATATCGAAGTGATTCCGTTTAACGATAACGATTTTAACAAGCATAAAGTTAAGGGGGGGGAAACTCTTTTTGGAATTTCGCAATATTATAATGTAGGAATTATCGATATAAAAGAAGTGAATCCCGAATTAAAAAACAGGGGGTTGATTGCCGGCGAAGAATTGCTCATTCCTAAAAAAATTGAAACTGAGAAGGAAGTCGGTTATAAAGAAGATAAAGATTTGCAAAAAGAAGAGCAAAAAACGCTTTCAGAAAACATAAACCGTTTGCCCGAGGTGCTTTTCGAAACTAAAAGTGAACGCCCTGATTTTGATGTTTTACCGCTTAAGCCTTTTTCGTCGGACACTTTCAATATTACAATGTTTTTGCCTTTGTTTTTCGATTTAAACGAACAATATAATTTGGAACGAAAGAGCAATAAGGAATTGAAGAGGCTTGATTCATTGAAGCATACCGACCCTTATGTTTTGGGAAAATACTTCGAGATTATCAGCAACGAAAACGGAATGGCTGCTGATACAGTGTTGGTTGATTCAATGCAGGTGCGAAAAAATCGTTCGCTGTTTCCGAATTCCAGGTATTTTGTGAGCTATTATCAGGGGTTTTTGCTGGGGCTCGACTCAATGCAAAGGGCAGGGGCAAAGGTGCGGTTGAATTTATTTGATGATCAATACAATGCTCAGGTAGTCGATTCGCTGTTGATGCATACCGATTTATTAAATTCAAACCTCATTATTGGACCCATTGACGTGCGTTTGCAAGAAAGAATATCGGCTTTTTCGGCAAAAAATCAAATTCCGTTGGTGTCGCCTCTTTCATCAAACAGTACCTTGCTCAACGAAAATCCGTTTTATGTTCAGGCAAATCCTTCAAAGTCGTACATATTGAAAAAAACGTCCGATTTTATTAGCGATGCTTTTTTCGATAAAAATATTGTGGTAATGACCTTAGGAAACGAAGAAACACTTAACGAAATTAATTTGGCAAAGATGCTTCGCGACAAACTATACAGCTCGAGCGTTTACCACAATTTGGGCGAAGTGCGTTATACGCAAATCGATTTTACCGAAGGAGGGCATTTGGGCTATTGGCAGCTTAAACGAACACTTAAACCCGATATCAAAAACATTATTTTTATTCCTGCTACCGAAAACCGTAGCGAGCGTGAGGCGCTTTTAAGCAGGGCGATTAATAGTTTGTATGTTTTATCGGAAGAATTTGATATTACATTGGTTGGTTTGAACGATTACCCAATGTTTAAAAGTATCAATACCGAATATTTTCATCGTTTGAATATGCATTATTTAACTTCGTATAATATTGATTATAATAGTGCTTTGGTTGCTGATTTTGTTGGGCAGTACCGCAATGAATTTAAAACCGATCCCGATTTTTATAGCTTTTGTGCTTACGATATTGCTCTTTATTTTATGGGAGCTTTCCAACAATTTGGCAAATATTATATCGATAATATTAAGGATTATTCACCAAATCTTACCCAAAGCAATTTCAACTTTCAAAGGGTTGATGAGCTTTCGGGTTTCATGAACCATGCCTTGTATATTATGAATTTTTCGCCAACTTATACCATCGATATGATTGGTAAAGTAAACGAGGGTAGGTAATTGATGTATTTTACGAGCAAGTTTGCAAGGAATCACTACCTGTCCGGCTTATGCAGTAACCACCAATGAATTGAAAATCGGCGTTAGCTAAAATCAGACAAGCCATACCGATGGTTATCGAGTGCCATTCAATTATATTTTAGATAAATCAATGTCAAATGATGTTGTATAACATCAAAATTGCTATTGCGAAAGATAAAGGTTATGCTGACTTTTGTATGAAAATATTTCAGTATGACTTACTCGAACAAAGAGCAGTTTTATTTGGCTGTAGATTGTGTGATTTTTGGCTTCGATAACGATTGTTTGAAGTTGTTGCTTTACAAGCGTGATTTTGAGCCCGAAAAAGGCAAGTGGTCGCTTATGGGGGGGTTTTTACGCAACGAAGAAACACTCGACGAAGCAGCACATCGTGTTTTAGCCCGTATTACCGGTTTGCGCGATATTTATCTTGAGCAATTGGGGGCATTTTCGGAGCTCAATCGCGACCCTGCTGCACGTGTGGTGAGTATTGGTTATTTCGCGCTTATTAATATTCACGATTATAATGTCAATTTGTTGAAGCAATATGGTGCCGAATGGTTCGGAATCAATGAGTTGCCCGCATTAATATTCGATCATGCCGATATTGTTGATAAATCGTTGCGCAGGTTAAAACGAAAAGCCAAAAACCAACCTATTGGCTTCGAACTTTTACCCGATCACTTTACAATTACCCAGCTTCGGAATTTGTACGAGGCCATTTACCAAAGTAAACTCGACCCGGCCAATTTCAGGCGCAAAATTTTATCGATGGACTTGCTCGACAGGCTGCCAATAAAAGACATGAACAGCTCTCGAAAAGGCTCGTTTTTGTATGCTTTTAATCAAGCTAAATACGACAGGCTGACAGCTATGGGCTTTTCGTTCGATATTTCAGGTTTGTAAATCATAAAGGTAAATTTGACACTAAAATAAATTAACTGTAATAAAATCACTAGAAATTAAACATTATGGCTCTACTTGATTGGATTGTAATAGGAATATTCTTCCTGGTACTAGTTGGAATAGTAGTTTGGGTTTTCAGACAGCAACAAAACAGCTCCGGCGATTATTTCCTTGCCGGGCGCGATGCTACCTGGATTGCAATTGGTGCATCGATATTTGCATCGAATATTGGTTCGGAACACTTGATTGGGCTTGCAGGTGCAGGCGCATCGAGCGGTATGGCAATGGCACACTGGGAAATTCAAGGATGGATGATACTGATTCTTGGATGGGTGTTTGTGCCTTTCTATTCACGCAGTATGGTTTATACCATGCCCGAGTTCTTGGAAAAACGGTACAATAAGGAATCGCGAACCATTCTTTCGGTAATTTCATTGGTGAGCTATGTGCTTACTAAAGTGGCTGTTACCGTGTATGCCGGTGGTTTGGTTTTTAAAGAAGTATTTGGAATCGACACCCTGTGGGGAATCGATTTCTTCTGGATTTCGGCCATTGGCCTGGTTTTGCTAACAGCAGTTTATACGGTAGTTGGCGGTATGAAATCGGTGCTTTATACTTCGGTGCTTCAGGCGCCAATATTGCTTTTGGGTTCGGCAATTATTCTTGTGCTTTCGCTTAAAGCCGTTGGTGGCTGGGACGAAGTGCTACGCATTACAAATGCTGTTAAAGTTAATGATTATGGCGACAGCATGGTCAACCTTATCCGCAGTAACCGCGATGCCGATTTCCCATGGTTGGGCGTATTTATTGGCTCGGCAGTAATTGGTTTCTGGTATTGGTGTACCGACCAGTTTATTGTGCAGCGCGTTCTTTCGGGAAAAAACGAAAAAGAAGCACGTCGTGGTACCATTTTTGGCGCTTACTTGAAAATGACTCCGGTATTCTTATTCATGATTCCCGGTATGATTGCTTTTGCAATGGCTCAGAAAGGTGTCGTTATTAATGGTGAAGTTTTTACTTTAACGTCGGCCGATGCTGCTTTTCCAACCTTAGTAGCTAAATTGCTCCCCGCTGGAGTAAAAGGTTTGGTGGTGTGTGGTATTCTTGCTGCATTAATGAGTTCCTTGGCTTCGTTGTTCAACTCTTCATCGATGTTGTTTACCATCGATTTCTATAAGAAAATTAAACCATCGGCCAGCGAAAAACAGTTGGTGTCGGTTGGTCGTATTGCTACTATTGTTGTGGTTGCTTTGGGTATCTTGTGGATTCCTATCATGCGCAGTATAGGTAGTGTATTGTACACTTACTTGCAAGATGTTCAGTCGGTTTTGGCACCGGGTATTGCTGCTGCCTTCTTGTTGGGTGTTATTTCTACCAAAGCAACGCCTAAAGGTGGTATGTGGGGCTTAATTGCCGGATTTATAATTGGTATTTTACGCCTTGGTGCAAAAGTAATGTACACCGAAATGGCTAAAGGAGCTGGATACACCGATGTGAAAGTTTGGGCTGCCGAGTTGGGAGTGAATAACCCATTCTATGTATTGTTCTACGATGTTAACTGGCTATTCTTTAGTGGTGGTATGTTGGTTTTCTGTTTGTTGGTAATTATGGCTGTTAGCCGCTTTACCGCCCCTGCGCCTGCCGCGCAACTGGTTGGTTTAACCTTTGGTTCGTCAACAGCAGAACAGCGTGCCGACTCAAAGAGAAGTTGGAACAAATGGGATGTAATTCACTCGGGAATTATTGTTGCAATAACCGTAGCCTTTTACATTTATTTCTGGTAAATTTTTTTTGAATATTGACCGAACATTCATGTTTGATACAATAAATTTGAAGTAATCGGTATAGTTTTTAACAAATTAAAAAACAAATAGATAATGAAAAGCAAAAACGAAATTTGGTTTGTAACAGGTAGCCAGCATTTGTATGGCCCTAAAACGCTGCAACAAGTCGATAACGATTCGAAAACCATTGTTGATGGTTTAAATAATTCAGGAAAAATTCCTGTAAAATTGATTTTTAAACCGGTTGTGAAAACACCCGATGAAATATTGCAGGTTTGTATCGATGCCAACTCAAACAGCAGTTGTATTGGTATAATTACATGGATGCACACTTTTTCGCCTGCCAAAATGTGGATAGCCGGTTTAAAAGCTTTGCAAAAACCATACATGCATTTGCATACGCAGTTTAACCGCGATTTGCCTTGGGCCGAAATCGATATGGATTACATGAACCTGCATCAAAGTGCCCATGGCGACCGCGAATATGGTTTTATCAACTCGCGCATGCGCAAAAACCGTAAAGTGGTTGTTGGCCATTGGCAGCAGCCCGATGTACAGGAGCAAATTGGCAGTTGGTGCCGTACTGCAATTGGTTGGGCCGATTCACAAGGCTTAAAAGTTGCCCGTTTTGGCGATAACATGCGTAACGTAGCTGTTACCGAAGGCGATAAAGTTGAAGCTCAAATTAAATTCGGCTGGGAAATACATGCCTACGGTGTTGGCGATTTGGTTGATTACATCGAAAAGGTTACCGAAGCCGAGGTTGATGCTTTGTACAAAGAATACGAACAGCTCTATGTTGTAGCCGATAATTGCAAACCCGGTGCCGAGTATCACGAAAATGTAAGGGTTCAGGCCCGTTACGAAATTGCCTTGAAACGATTTATGGTCGATGGTGGATTTAAGGCTTATACAACTAATTTCGAAAACCTTACCGGTATGGAACAATTGCCCGGTTTGGCTTCGCAAAGGTTGATGGAGGCAGGCTATGGATTTGGTGCCGAAGGCGATTGGAAACAAGCTGCTATGGTTCGCATACTCAAAACCATGTCGGAAGGCTTGAAAGGTGGTACTGCTTTTATGGAAGATTATACATACCACCTCGATCCGGCCAACGATGGCGTTTTGGGTTC
>JAFGAF010000159.1 GCA_016933815.1 Prolixibacteraceae bacterium | reverse complement strand
TTTTTTAGTTGTACAACTCAATTTGAAGATGACTATAAAGGTGCTTTAGTATTTTCAAGCGATACTGTTTCTTTCGACACAATTTTTACAGAAATTGGTTCGGTTACAAAATCCTTTAAAGTAATCAATCTTTCAGCGAAGGAATTATTAATTGATGAATTGCAACTCAGAAACGATGAATATTTCACTTTAAATGTTGATGGTGTAATTGCTAATTTCCAACAAAATGTTACCATCCCGCCCAATGACAGTATCTATATTTTTGTTCAAAGTTTGATCAATTATCAGGATAGTGATAAGCCGGTTGTTATTGAAAATTCGATTGATTTTTTTGTTAACAGTGAGCTCCGGTCAGTTTGTTTATTGGCTTACGGACAAGATGTGAACATTGTCAAATCGGAGGTATTTGAGAGTGATACAATTTGGCGTTCGAAACGACCTTATTTAATAATGGACTCTCTAACTGTACTTCGCAATTCAACTTTGTATATTAACGAGGGCTCTGTTGTTTACTTTTACAAGAATGCCAAAATGAATATTTTTGGGTGCATAAATGCAGTTGGCACCATCGATAAACCTATTGTTTTCAGAGGTCACAGGCTTGATAGAATCGATGAAGATTATCAATATGATCAGATTGCCGGGCAATGGATGGGAATAAGGGTATTTCCTTCAACCAAAGTCAGCAGATTTGAATATTGCATAATTAGAAATGCAATTAATGCAATAGATATTGGGAGTGAATATTCCGAAGAAATGGGGATGCTCGATTTACAAAATGTGATTGTACATAATAGTTCAAATATTGGTTTATACGCTTTTAATTCAAAAATTAATGCCGGTAATTGTCAAATTAGCAATAGCGGAATGTATAATGTGATTTTTTCTGCAGGTGGTAATTATTCGTTTGTACATTGCACAATATCAAATTTTTATGGTTACGACTATAATGCCAAACGTGAGGAATTACCTTGTTTGGCAATTACCAATGCCATTCAAATAGGTAATTATTTGTATTATAATAATTTAAGTGCCATGTTTTATAATTGCATTGTTGATGGTAGTTTTGATAACGAAGTGGTTTTTCAAATGACCGATTTGGCCGAATTCAATTTTTTGTTTGAAAACAGTTTTGTGAAGATTAATGAAAGCATATTGACCGATTTTCCTGAAAGTTTTGTGAATTCGTTTATGAATGAGAAAATTGAATATGTAAGTGCCGATAAGTTCCCGTATAACTTTAGTCCCGATACAAATTCGTTTGTAATTAACAAAGGCAATATTGCAATAAGTAATCGTTTTAACCTGGTAAACGATATTAATGGTAATTCACGTATAGCGGATGGAATGCCCGACTTAGGAGCATACGAGTTTTTATGGGAGTAAGCAGGGTGAAGATTAACAGCATTACACCTCGTACTTGCGCCCTTTCCATTCCATGCTTCCTTTTTGTTTGTTGCGCAAATTGTGTAAGCCGATGCTGAGAAAGGAAAACAGTTGCGAATAGTGATAAGCAAAGACTTTTGACAGCGGGTAAAAACTCAAACGGGCATACATCAATTTCATTGTTGCAAGTAAAACAATTGAGATGCCCAACAGCCAAAACTGTCCGCTCAAAACAAAAAAGGGCAACCTTAACCATGTGGCCATAACAAAAAATGCCATCCATAACCTGTAGCCGCTAAAATATTGGTGCATATTCAATGCAAAACCTTTAATGGCTTGTTGGTAACCATTGTACATGCGGCAGGCTATGTCGTTGTTGCCCAACAGTACCGAAATTCTCATCTTCTGTTTTTTCATGCTGCGGGCAATCAAAATATCTTCAACATTGCGCAATGCAACTTTTTTGTGCCACAGGTTGTTGCGGTAATTATCGGCATCGAAGAGCATGAATTGCCCGTTTGCGGCCGAAAGTGATGAGAACCAACGCCAACGCACAAGCGGAAGGGGCAAAAAGCTGAGCAATATCCAGTTCATGAGTGGAACGGTTTTCCATTCGCCTGTTGTTTTGATGATTTGTTCCGGAAATATCGAAAGCAGTTTTGTTTGCTGCTTTTGCATGTAGCTTATCGATTTCTTAAGCAATTGTGGCTGTACTTTTACATCGGCATCGATAAAAAGTAGGAATTGTCCGCTGGCTTTTTGTGCCAATTGGTGGCAGGCAAAATTTTTGCCGATCCAAGCTTCGGGCAAGGGTTCGTTGTTGAAAAAAGAAAGTTGGGGAAACTGTGTTGAGAACTTCGATAATAACTGTTCGGTACCATCGGTTGAACTGTCGTTGCAAACAATTACTTCATAATTCGGATAATCGATGTTTTGCAGGTTGGTGAGCAGGGTTGGCAGGTTGTTTTCTTCGTTACGGGCGGGAATGAGCACCGAAACCATGGGCCATTCGGCTTGGTGCTTGGCTTTGGGCAAGTAAGGCCTGTACAAAAAATTGACCAGCAGCACCAAAAAGCGCAATACCAAAAAGGCAAATAATATGTATCCGGCTATCGTCATTGTTGTTTATTGCATTGAATTTGAACGCATTCGTCGTAAAATTGTTGGAAGAGTGCATTAAGGGCTTCGCAGGTGTATTTTTGGTAGTCGATTTCCTTGAGGTAAAAGGTAAGCAAGGGTTTGGCCTCCGAAAAATAATCGACCAGGGCAACATAAAACAGCAACTGAACCGACGGACTTTTGGCCAATATTTTCTCAATTCCTTT
>JAFGAF010000158.1 GCA_016933815.1 Prolixibacteraceae bacterium | reverse complement strand
TTTTTGTTTAATGTTTTGAAACAACAATTTTTAATCAAAGTCAAAATAGATATGAAACATTTTAGTTTAGTTTTATTATCCTTATTCTTTGCTTTTTTGTCGGTTAATGCTCAGTTAAGCAACCCCGTAAAATGGTCTTTCGATCAGCAAAAAAATTCAGCAAACGAGTACGAGTTAAAGTTTACTGCCACAATCGAGTCCGATTGGCATTTGTATTCAACAAAAGAAACTAACGGAGGACCAATACCTACAACCTTTCACTACGAAACAACCGATGGTTTTCAGTTTGTGGGCAAAATCGAAGCATCGAAACAACCTGTAGCTGTTTTCGATAAAACTTTCAATATGGAGCTCGAGTATTTTAGTAACACGGTTACTTTTACTCAAAAAATTAACACCGATTCAAACTCCGAAATACAAATAAAAGGCTATGTTGAGTACATGAGTTGCAACGACGAATCGTGTACGCCGCCTGCCGAAACTCCTTTTGTTTTTACATTGGTGGGTGAAGCAAAAACCAATACCGATATCCCTGAAAATACTGTGCAGCAGGTAAATATACCATTAAATGTTATTGAAAGCTCCCAGCCCGACAATTCGGTGAGCAATACTGCTGATGCCGATCGTCAGGTGGTTTTGGAACCTGCTACAAACAACAACCCGGCTGCAAACGACCCTGTGAAAAAGGGAATGATGGTGTTTTTGCTGGTTTCGTTCCTGGCCGGACTTGCAGCAATACTCACTCCTTGTGTATTCCCAATGATTCCGATGACTGTTTCGTTTTTTATGAGAGGTAGCGGAAACCGAAGTACAGCAATAAAAACAGCCTTGTTTTTTGGTTTTTCTATTGTGTCGATTTATACTTTATTGGGTGCTTTGTTCTCGGTTGGCGTTTTTGGGCCTAATGTAGGAAGCATTTTAAGCACGCACTGGATTCCTAATACCATTTTCTTTGTATTGTTTTTCGTGTTCGCATTGTCGTTTTTCGGCTTGTTCGAGTTGGTTTTGCCAAGCAGTTTGGCCAATAAGGCCGATGCAAAAGCCGATAAAGGCGGATTTTTGGGGGCATTTTTCATGGCACTAACCACTGTTATTGTTTCGTTTTCGTGTACCGGACCTTTTATTGGTTACCTAATAATTGAAGCTGTACAGGGTGGGGGCATTCAACCTTTGTTGGGCATGTTTTTCTTCGGATTGGCATTTGCTACACCTTTTACTCTTTTGGCCATATTCCCGTCGGCACTTAAAAAGCTGCCAAAATCGGGCGGATGGCTCAATTCTATTAAGGTTGTTTTTGCATTCATTTTATTGGCTTTTGGCTTGAAGTTTTTAAGCAATATCGATCAGGTTTACGGTTTTAACTTGTTGAGCCGCGATGTTTATCTGGCCATTTGGATCAGCATATTTGCTTTACTTGGCTTTTATTTCTTGGGCAAGATAAGGTTCTCGCACGATAGTGATGTTAAACATACGAGTGTTGGACGTTTAATGCTGGCATTAATCACTTTCTCGTTTACAATTTATTTGTTTACAGGTTTATTGGGGGCACCTCTGAAAACGGTATCGGCATTGTTGCCGCCACCATCGGCCACAAAAGTTACATTTAATTCTGCGGCTGTGGTTGCTTCGGAACCTGCAAATGCTTTATGCAACACCCCTAAATATGCCGATAAACTGCATTTGCCCCATGGGTTGAACGGTTATTTCGATTTAGCCGAAGGTTTGGCATGTGCCAAAGAACAAAATAAACCCGCTTTTGTAGTATTTAAAGGGCATGCCTGTGCCAATTGTAAGAAAATGGAAAATTCGGTATGGGCCAATCCCGATGTTTTAAAACTTCTACAAAACGAATATGTAATTATTGCCCTTTATACCGACGACCGCACCTCGTTGCCCGAAGATGAATGGGGCGTATCGGCAATTGATGGACGTGAATTAAAAACCATGGGACGTAAAAATCTCGATATATTAATGTCCGATTACAACAAAAACAGCATTCCTTATCATGTAATAATCACCCCCGATGGCAAGTCGTACGAGATGGATGTTACTTACGAAGATGTTGTTTTTCAGGATTTTCTGAGAAAAGCCCTGTAGGAAAAATCAAATGAATGTTTTCAAATTAACCATAAAACCATGCGTAACATTTTTGTTTCTGTATTAATAATTTTTGCATTTGCTGCTTGTAGTGTATCTCAATCGCCAGAGCCAATAATAAAAAATATCGATCAAAACTGGGAGTTTGCACAGCTTGGCACTAACGATTGGATGCCGGCAAAAGTGCCGGGCACTGTTCATGCCGATTTGTTGGCCAACGGAAAAATTAACGATCCGCATTACCGCTTGAATGAGAACGATGTGCAATGGATTGAAGACGAAGACTGGGAATACCGCACCCGTTTTTTTGTCGATATAAAGGTGTTGCAAAACAGTAGTGTAGTGCTTCGCTTCGAAGGCTTGGATACCTATGCAAAGGTTTTTTTGAACGATAGCCTTATTCTTGAGTCGGACAATATGTTTGTTGGTCACAGTATTGATGTAAAAAGCATTTTATTTAAAGGTTCGAACAGTCTGAGGGTTGTTTTCGATTCTCCGGTAAAGCGAGGCATGGAAAAGTTAAAGCAAATTGACTATGTAATTCCGGCGGTTAACGAACAAGCACCTTACAACGAGCGAACCAACGTGTTTACACGTAAAGCACCTTTCCATTACGGATGGGACTGGGGGCCACGTTTGGTAACTTCGGGCATATGGCGCAATGTTGAATTGCTTGCTTACAACGAAGCCAAAATCGACGATGTTTTTGTGCAAACCGAAAAAATCAAAAATAATACAGCACACTTAAGTGCTTCGGTTTCAGTTAATGTCGAAACGGCAGGTAATTACAGTCTTAGCCTTAAAACCGAAAACAAAACTTTATGGGAGAAAAACAACTTACAATTAAACAAAGGTTTAAATGTTATCGAACAAAGTTTTGTTGTTGAGCAGGCAAAATTGTGGTGGACAAACGGTTTGGGCGATCCTTATTTGTACCCCTTTACTTTTCAGCTTTCGAACAACGAGGCTACTGTTGACGAATTTAAAATTGATTTTGGCATACGAACATTAAAACTGGTTCAGGAGCCCGACGAGGCTGGCCGCTCTTTTTATTTTGAATTGAACGGAAGACCGGTTTTTATGAAAGGCGCCAATGTTATACCCTCGAACACCTTAACTCCTTCGGTAACTGTCGAAAAATATGAGCGCTTGATTAACGACGCAGTAATGGCCAACATGAACATGGTACGTGTTTGGGGAGGAGCAATTTACGAGAACGACACTTTTTACAAACTGTGCGATAAAAAAGGTATGCTGGTTTGGCAGGATTTTATGTTTGCTTGTGCCTTGCAGCCCGGCGACAATGCTCATCTCGAAAATATTAAAGCCGAAGCCGAATACAATGTGAAGCGTTTGCGCAATTATGCATCGCTGGCAATGTGGTGCGGCAACAACGAAAACTTGCACGGATGGCACCATTGGGGCTGGAAAGACATGTACGAACCTCAGGTGCGCGACTTTATGTGGAATACCTACGACACAATTTTTCATCATATTTTGCGCAATGCGGTAACCGAATATGCCCCCAATACCTCTTATTGGTCGAGTTCGCCAACGGCTTATGTCGATAAACTGGCCGACAGGCGCTCGGGCGATGAACACGATTGGACCATTTGGTTCGGCCAACGACCTTTTAGCGATTTTGGGGTGAATGTGCCCCGCTTTGTAAGTGAATACGGTTTACAGTCGTTTCCGTCGATGCATACCATTAAAGAGTTTGCCCTTGAAGCCGATTTTGATATCGATTCTGAAGTGATGGATCATCGTCAACGTGGCCGAATGGATTACATGGGCCCGGGTTTTAATGGAAATCATTTGATAAAAAGATACATGGAGTGGTATTATAAAGTGCCGCAAAAATTCGAGCATTTTACTTATGTGAGCCAGTTATTGCAGGCTAAAGCATACCAAACAGCTTTGGAGTCGCATCGCAAAAACATGCCGCATTGCATGGGGTCCTTGTATTGGCAGTTGAACGATAGCTGGCCAACCATATCGTGGTCAACTGTTGATTATTACGGACGCTGGAAAGCTTCGCATTATGCAGTACGAAAGGCAAATGCACCTGTAATAATTGCGCCTGAATATGCAAATCGTGATTTGAAAATTCATGTGGTCAACGATGGCTGGGATCAGCTCAATGATGCCCGATTGTCGCTAAGTTTTATCGATTTCGATGGCAATGAGTTGTCGTCTTTAGAAAAGAATGTTTCAGTAAAGGCAAATCATTCTGCAGTGGTTTTCAATAAGAATATCGATGAGTATATCGAAGCTGCTGACTTGAATGCTACAGTTGCTGTAATTCAGCTTTACCACGCCGATAGCCTTGTAGCCGAGCGTTTGTTTTATTTTTCAGAGCCCAAAGATTTGCAACTGTCAAAAAGCGACATTGCCTATAAAGCTAAAAAAACCGATAACGGATATGCAATTACCTTGTCGAGCAATAAACTGGTAAAAAATGTTTTTGTCGATTTAGCTTTAAGCAATGCATTTGTTAGCGATAATTATTTCGATTTATTGCCTGATCGCGAAACTACCATTGAAATTATAAGCAACGAATCGATGGATATTGGGCAAGCAATTAATTTGATTAGTTTGAATGATATTTATTAGCAACAGCTAATATAAATGAAAGAGGCTGCTTGAATTATAAACAGGCAGCCTCTTTTTGTAATATTTTTATGTCGATTATTCGGGCAATCCGAAAGTGTCAACAACAAAGTCGATGTCTTTATCGCCACGTCCGCTCAGGTTAATCAGTATCGACTCGCGCTGTGCATTTTTGGCCAGTTTGCTTGCAAAAGCCACAGCATGAGCGCTTTCGAGTGCCGGAATTATCCCTTCTAAACGACTCAGTTCGTAGAATGCATCAATGGTTTCGGCATCGTTAGCATCAACGTAATTTACGCGGCCTTTTTGTTCAAACAGGCAGTGCTCGGGGCCAACACCTGGGTAATCGAGTCCGCTGGCTACAGAATAAACAGGTGATGGTTCACCTTTTTCGTTTTGTAAAACCTTGCATTTAAAACCGTGAATAATACCAGTTGTGCCATACTTCATTGTACAGGCGTGGTCGCCGGTAGTGTATGAACGTCCGGCAGGTTCAACGCCCCACATTTTAACTTCTTCGTCGTCGAGGAAGGCTGAAAAGAAACCGGCAGCATTGCTACCTCCGCCAACACAAGCGGCAATGTTATCGGGCAGTTCGCCTGTCATTTCTAAAAATTGCTCGCGAGCTTCGATGCCCACAACACGCTGAAAATCGCGAACCATCATGGGGAAGGGGTGAGGCCCAACCACCGATCCAATACAATAAATCGATGTAATGGGATCTACAAGATAAGCTTCAAATGCTGAATCAACGGCTTCTTTAAGGGTTTTTAACCCGTGACTTACAGGTACAACCTTAGCGCCCAATATTTTCATGCGAACTACGTTTGGATGTTCTTTTGCGATGTCAACTTCGCCCATGTGAATTTCGCATTCGAGACCAAAATAAGCTGCAGCTGTTGCCAATGCAACCCCGTGTTGGCCTGCTCCTGTTTCGGCAATCAGTTTCTTTTTGCCCAAATATTTGGCCAAAAGAGCTTCGCCCATACAGTGGTTGAGTTTGTGTGCTCCGGTGTGGTTAAGGTCTTCGCGTTTTAAGTAAATACGGCTGCCCAATTTTTCCGAAAGGCGTTTGCAATAATAAACCGGAGTTGGACGGCCTTGGTAATGCTTTCTGATACTGCGCAATTCCGAAATAAACTCGTGCGATTTGCTGATGGTAAAATAGGCATCAGTAATCTTATCCATTTCTTCCTGCAAATGCGGTGGAATAAAACTACCGCCAAATTCTCCGAAAAAACCTTGTTTGTCGGGTGTGGTTTTGAAATAATTCTTCATTATTATGATTTTATTTTATAAAGTTATTGGTTGTAAATTCATTATTTTCTATTTATTGGTTTTTCAGGTTTGTTTCATTATGTAATTAAAAGTTTTGTTTTTGTTATAATTTGACGGGCTAATTTATTCATTTCTACAAAAAATAAAGTTTTTTCGGGCTTAAACTTTTCAACTTTTTTTATTTGGCATTGCGAAAAACAACCGATACTTGTTTAAACTATGCCGGTTTAGCTTGTTGCTATCGAAGCTTTCATTATTTTTGCAGCACAAAAAAAAGTAAATACAATGGCAGAAAAACCTTCTATTCCAAAGGGAACACGTGATTTTTTCCCGGCCTTAATGGCGCGCAGGAACTATATTTTCGATACAATTAAAGCTGTATTTCAACTTTATGGATATCAGCAAATTGAAACCCCGGCCATGGAAAACCTTTCAACTTTAATGGGGAAATATGGCGAAGAAGGAGATAAGCTGCTTTTTAAAGTGCTCAATTCGGGCGATTTTGCCGCCAAGGTGCCCGATCAAATGCTTGCCGAGAAAGACTCGGTAAAAATTACCAATCTTATTTCGGAGAAAGGCTTGCGTTACGACCTTACCGTTCCTTTTGCACGTTTTGTGGTGCAAAACCGTAACGAATTGGTATTTCCGTTTAAACGCTACCAAATTCAACCTGTTTGGCGTGCCGACAGGCCACAAAAAGGTCGTTACCGCGAGTTTTACCAGTGCGATGTTGATGTTATTGGCAGTAACTCGTTGCTTAACGAGGTAGAATTGATACAAATTGTTGACGAGGTTTACCGCAGGCTCAATATTGGTGTAACGCTTAAAATTAACAACCGTAAAATTTTGTCGGGTATAGCCGAAACAATTGGCGAAACCGATCGCATTGTTGATATAACCGTTGCAATTGACAAGCTCGATAAAATTGGACTTGAAAAGGTAAATGCCGAGTTGGCACAGAAAGGGGTAAGCGAACTAGCCATTGAAAAGCTACAGCCTATTTTGGCCTTGCAAGGCTCTAATGCCGAAAAACTCGCACAAATTGAAGACGTAATTGCTGTATCGGAAACCGGAAAAAAAGGTATAGCCGAAATGCGTACTATTTTTGAATACATTGAAAAATTGGGGCTGGATTTGCCCGTTGAGCTTGACCTTACTTTGGCTCGTGGCCTGAATTATTATACCGGGGCAATTTTTGAAGTAAAAGCAAACGATGTGGCCATAGGTAGCATTACCGGTGGTGGCCGTTACGACGATCTAACAGGTATTTTTGGCTTGTCCGGTGTGTCGGGGGTAGGCATTTCGTTTGGTGCCGACCGCATTTTTGATGTGATGACCCAGCTTGAGCTTTTTCCCGATGATGCAAGTGCTGCATCGAAAGTGTTTTTTGTAAACTTTGGTGAAAAAGAAGAGGCTTACTTGTTACCTGTAGTGGCTAAGTTGCGCTCAAAAGGTATTGCCTGTGAAATTTACCCCGAAGCCGATAAAATGAAAAAACAAATGAACTATGCCAATCGCAAAAATATACCATTTGTAGTGCTTGCAGGCGAAAACGAAATTGAGGCCCAAAAGCTAACACTAAAAAATATGGCTACGGGCGAGCAACAACTTGTTACGACCGATGAGTTGGTTGA
>JAFGAF010000157.1 GCA_016933815.1 Prolixibacteraceae bacterium | reverse complement strand
CTGCACTTGCTGGAGCTGCTTTTACCATTAACCCGGCACCTTCGGCTTTACGTTTTGCCAAATCTTCTTCGAATGCTTTTTTAGCATCGCCCGATTTATAAGCACGATACTGTTGCGGGTGCATGGCTAACTCAAAGAGCTCTTCATCGTCGGGGCCAAAATCCCAACCGTTTTCTTCCATTTCTTTACGGAATTTAGGAAGGGCATCTTCAACAACGCTTTGCGGATGAGCGGTAAACAATTCTTTACCGGCTTGTTTCGCCAGCTTCATGATATCGGGGTGCAATTCGCCAGGCAGATTTCCACCTTTGCCCATTAGCATGTCCCAAATATCGTCGGCAATCATTCCCCAGCGTTCTTTGCCTTTTTCCATTTGCATTACGTTCATCAATGCAAGGTTTTTAACATACTGGCTATAAGGCGTTACCAATGGAGGATACCCTACCATAGGCCAAATATATTCTACTTCGTTGAAAAGTTTAACCAACAGGTCGTCTTGAGTTAACTCAGGTTGGTTGTTCTTAACTTTCCATTTATTGATACTTTCGAGGTTGCTCGACAAGTCGGCCATTAACGAACCCATCATACCGCCGGGCAAACCGGGGCCTATTAACAGCGAGTTCATGTAACGGTTCTTGTTATCGATATAGTAGCCAAGGAAATCGTCGATAAAGCTTTGTGTTAAGCTACGCACTTTCATGTAAGCATCCATGTTGATTTCGGGCACATCGAAGCCGGCATCTTTCAACATCGACTGAACAGCCAAAACATCGACATGGCCTGTACCCCACGAAAGTGGTTCCATTGCAACATCGACATACTCAACACCTGCACGGCAAACTTCCAAAATTGAAGCCATTGCAAAACCAGGGCCTGCATGTGAGTGGTATTGAAGCGGAGTATTTGGGTGCAATTTTTTGATTCCTGTAACAATTTTGCCTAACCAAGCCGGACGGCCAATTCCTGCCATGTCTTTCAAGCAGATCTCATCGGCACCGCCTTTAATTAAAGTGTCGGCCAATTCGATGTACGATTCGGCAGTATGCACCTTCGAATAAGTAAGGCTTAAAGCTGCCTGCGCAATCATGCCTGCTGCTTTGGCATATTTAATCGAATCGAGTATGTTTCGGGCATCGTTTAAGCCGCAAAACGGGCGCGTAATATCGGTGCCCTGAGCTTTTTTCACTTTGTACATCAGTTTACGCACATCGGCCGGAACAGGGCTCATGCGCAAACCATTCAACGAACGGTCGAGCATGTGGGTTTGAATTCCTGCTTCGTGAAAAGGTTTTGTCCACTGACGAACTGCATTATTTGGGTTTTCTCCGAAGAGAAGATTTATTTGTTCGAAGCCACCACCATTGGTTTCTACACGTGCAAAACATCCCATCTCAACAATGGCTGGTGCTACTTTTACTAACTGATCGACACGTGGCAGGTATTTACCCGACGATTGCCACATATCGCGATAAACTAACGAAAATTTTACTTTACGTTTCTCCATATTAATAGAATTTTTATTGGTTTCGCTTTACAACATTATACTTTCTCGATATTCACCACCTTACCTTTACCATTGGTTACTTGCTGTATAGCAGCAACAATGGCCGACATTTTTCGAGGATCGATGGCCGATGATGGTGTTATTGCTGCGGGGGCAGGTTTTTCGGCTTCAGGCATAAACCGGTTAATAAACCGAATGATTGTGTTCCCAATTAATACGACAAGGAATAAAATAAGGAAAACAGTAACCATTCCAACGCCTAAAAGCTGTAAGGCAACTTCCATATTACTCATAATTACTTCTGTTAATTAAACTCTTTTGTTAGGCTTATCAATAATTGTTTCTTGTAGCGCTTTTAAATAAAAACTTTCCTCCAGAATACAAAAATGTTGCAATATTAACATTAATACGACAGTACTTTAAACGGCTTGGAACCTAAAAATTGACATTTATCATTTTTTTAACATAG
>JAFGAF010000156.1 GCA_016933815.1 Prolixibacteraceae bacterium | reverse complement strand
CCTCAGTCGCCCCTCGATTTATTTTTTATTTTAAAACTTTTGGCCGACAATAACTTACCGGCACAAACCATTGCACCGCGTTTTTCGGGCAGGTTTAATAAGGGTGTCGATTATGTAGGTGATGTGGCTCAATTCGAAAAAGAATTCGAGCAAGATTTGTTGGTGATAAAATATGCAATTTCCCAATTTGGCTTGCCCGATAACTTAAAATTAAGTGTTCATTCGGGCAGCGATAAGTTTGCTATTTATCCGGTAATTGGCAAGCTTATTCAAAAGCACGATGCGGGCATACACATAAAAACCGCTGGAACAACTTGGCTCGAAGAAATTGCAGGTTTGGCCGTTTCGGGTGGCGAAGGGCTCAAATTGGCGCAAAAAGTTTATGCCAAAGCTTATCAGAAGATGGATGAATTAACAGCACCATATGCTTCGGTAATCGATATCAAGTTGCAAAACCTGCCATCGCCCGACGAAGTAAATAACTGGACTGCCCAGCAATTTGCCGAAGCAGTAATTCACGACCAAAGCAATGCATTGTTTAACCCCGATTTGCGCCAGTTAATTCATGTTGGCTACAAAGTGGCCGCTCAGCTAGGCTATGAGTACATTACTTGCCTCGAAAAGTTCGAAGCCAATATCGAAAAACAGGTGTTCGAGAATATTTTCGAAAGGCACATGAAGCGTTTATCGCTTACGGCTCAAAAATAAGCATTGAAAAAATTAATTTTTTAAAATAGCAGGACAGCAAATAGTTGTCCTGTTTTTTTTGGATTCATGTTATCTGTACTTTGAATTTGTTGCCAAAAAGTTCTATCTTTCAATTCGAAAAATTTGTATTCAACATGAATGATCAACATTTGCCCGATAATAAAAAGCTCGAGAAACAAGTCATTGCTCTGCAAAGGCAGTTGGAAACGGCCAAGCAAATGCTCGAGCTCAAAGATCATCAAATAATGAATATTTTTTCGAACCTGAGCCACGAGTTGCGAACACCACTCAATGGCATTGTGGGATTTTCGGAGCTTTTATGTGGAACCGATGTTGATCAGTCCGATGTGAAACAATATGTTGCTGTTATTGAAGAAAGCAGCAACATGCTGATGTCGGTCTGGAACGATGCTTTCGATTTGGTAAAAATTGAATCGGGCAAGTATAATGTGTATGCTGAGCCATTCGATTTGAACGATCTTATATATCAACTGTTTATAAAATACAGGCCTTTAGCCGAAAAAAAGAATCTTCAGCTCTTTCTCGAAAACCTTATTAGCGAGGAGTTTATTGTGAGTGTTCCTCTTAATGAGCTTAATAAAGTATTGGAAAAGCTTATCGAAAATGCAATAAAATACACCAAGCAAGGGTGGATCAAAATTCATTATAAAGTTGAAGGCAAATTAATTATTTTCGAAGTTGAAGACACTGGCATAGGTATCAACGAATCGGTACGCTCAAAGTTGTTTCATAGTTTTACAGCCGAGGAGGTTTCAAAGTCGAGAAATGTTAGCGGAACAGGGCTCGATTTGACTTTGTGCAATGGTTTGGTTTACCTAATGGGTGGCACAATTGAATATCGTCCCTCAAATGGGCAAGGTTCTGTTTTTTGCTTTTCTGTTGTAAATCACCATCGTTAACATATTACCTCGATAAAGGCGTGTATTTAAAATGACTAAAGTGCCGATTTGTTAAATAAATGTGAACTGCTTCCTTTTATTTTGTAGCGAAAGTATTAAATTTGCAGGTCATTAAACGAGGGCTTTTTTATGAAGGATAAGAACTTCAATTATTGTAAAACCCTTACTGAATATAGAAGGGAAAAAACTAATCCGGTTGATATAGGCGGGGTGCCGTTAGGTGGGCTCAATCCAATTCGTGTACAGTCGATGACTGATACCGATACGATGAATACCGAAGCTACCGTTGAGCAATTTTTGCGGATTGTAAAAGCAGGTGCCGATTATGTGCGCATTGCCGTAAAAAGTACCAAAGATGCCCATAACCTTAAAGAAATAAAACAGCGCATACGCTCAATGGGGATTATGACCCCTATTGTTGCCGATGTACATTTTAATCCCAAAATTGCCGAAATAGCAGCGCGATATGTATCAAAGGTCAGAATCAACCCGGGTAACTTTTACGATAAAAGAGCCCAGTTTCATAAATATGTTTACAGCGATGCCGATTACCGAAAAGAGCTCGAAAGCATTGAAGAAGCTATAATTCCGTTTATCAATATTTGCAAAGAACACGGAACAACTGTTCGCATTGGTGCCAACCAGGGCTCGCTTTCCGATCGCATTATGAGCCGCTATGGCGATACCCCGGCAGGTATTGTCGAGTCGGTTATGGAGTACCTTCGAATTTGCCATAAACACGATTTCGATAAAATTGTTATTTCAATAAAATCGTGGAATACGCGCATATTGGTTTATACCGTAAGGTTGATGAACTACAAAATGCGCCTCGAAGGAATGAAATATCCCTTCCACATTGGTGTTACTGAAGCCGGCGAGGGGCAAGACGGACGCATCCGTTCAGCTGTTGGTATTGGTACATTATTGATCGATGGTATTGGCGATACTATTCGGGTTTCGCTTACCGAAAAGCCTGAAAATGAAATACCTTATGCAAAAAAATTAATTAAGGTTGTTGAAGATCGAAGGGGACACGAACACATCGAAGCACCCACTTTTACCCAAACCAACCCATTTGAATACGAAAGGCGTTACGGAAGGCCGGTACGCAAAATCGGCGGGCGAAGGCTTCCTGTGGTTATTGCCTCGTTAAACGATAACAGCATTGTTGAAGTTTCGAACTTGAATGGACGTACCGAACCCGATTATTATTTCGATGGAAGGAATATACTCAATAAAAAAGGGCGCAAATTCCCCATTCTTACTTTAGAAGATTATTTATTTAACGATATCTACCAAAGTACACATCGCTTTATACGTACAACACGTAAAGAGTTTGTTAGGTTTAAGAGGGCAAACCCCGAGTT
>JAFGAF010000155.1 GCA_016933815.1 Prolixibacteraceae bacterium | reverse complement strand
GAAAAGCCTCTTGCATTTTATTATTTTGGGACGAACAAGCAAGCCAATCAGGTACTGGCACATACTACATCAGGGGGAGCCTGCATAAACGATACCCTGATGCACATAACCAACCACAAGCTACCCTTTGGCGGAGTTGGCAACAGCGGTATGGGCAAGTACCACGGTCACGATAGTTTTTTGGCTTTCAGTAATCGCAAGGCAACTGTAAGCACACCCACTTGGATCGACATGCCCTTTAAATACGTACCCTTCAGATATTTTAAGCTGATAAAGAAAATTCTTAATTTTTAGAGATTACTACTTAGCCATAGCAATGGTTTTCATCTCTTTGGGCATTTTCTCGATGGCATAACGCAGAGCCGTGCGGGGCATTACAGATTTTTTCGACACCACATAATCGAAAACGGCTTGCTCGTGTTTGTTGGCAGCTACTTTTAGCATCCAACCGTAACCTTTTTGTACCAAATCATCCTTATCCAAGAGCAAAATATCGGCAATTTCAAAAACATCGGGCAGGAACATTCCTTTTCGTGCAGGAACAATGAGCGAAACTGCGGCAGCACGCCTTGCCCAGCGATTTTCCGATTTAGCCAGCTTTTTTAGTTCAGCCAAATAGTTGGGATACATCTCAATAAATTCGCCAACAGTGTGGTTGCAAAGCGTATCGCAGGTAGCCCAATTGCTCACATTGTTGGTAATCCACCTTTCGAAAACTTTATAATCTGTTGGTTGGTATTGTTTATGCACAAAATATGACCATTCGCAAGCTACAATGCTTTCTTCAAAATTGCCCGTTTGAAACAGTGCCTCACAAACCTCAAAAACTTCGTTCTTCGAAACCAGAGCAGCTTCTTTATAAACCTCCTTGCTGATTTTTGTAACAAGCGGCATTTTTACGCCATACGAAATAATTTCCTCCTTAAAAAAGCGCAGGCCTTGAATACGTGTTTTTTCGTCGGCAGCATTTTTGAGCGCAGTTTTGATTTGATTGATGATGCTTTGCATAAACTAATTTCACTGCTAATAAAAACTATTTTATATTCAAATAATCCTCAATAGTCATTAGTAAATCTTGCTTGATAATCTTATTAAGAAGTCCACGGTCAATTT
>JAFGAF010000154.1 GCA_016933815.1 Prolixibacteraceae bacterium | reverse complement strand
TTATTAATAATGCTATTAAATACTAAAATTAACTGAAATGAAAGAGCGCGACCAAAATATGGAACAACTGATACTCGAAACAGCCGAGAGGTTGTTTATGGACAAAGGTTTTGCGCTTACCTCAACTACCGAAATCGCCCGCGAAGCCGGTTGTAATCAGGCATTGGTACATTACTATTTCCGTACCAAGGAAAAACTGTTCGAGTCGATTTTCGAGCGAAAAGCACAACTGATGCTTTCGGCTATCCTTAAAATGGACGACCCGTCGCAACCTTTCGAAGAACGTTTACGTAACTTGGTCGAGAACCATTTCGATATAATGGTCAAAAACCCCAAACTCCCGTTTTTGTTCCTCAACGAACTTTTAACCAATCCGAAACGGCTTGAAATTATGACCCAAAAGTTCCGGACAATACCAATGACTGTAATGGAACGATTTACCGACGATTTGCAAAAAGAGATCGATAAAGGCCGAATTCGCGACGTTACGCCCATTAGCATTTTACTTACTGTACTGTCGCTTAACCTTACACCATTTATAATTAAACCCATATTTCAACAAATGACAAATGTGAGCGATGAACTCTTTGATGTTATGATTGAAGAACGTAAGCACGAAAATATCCGCATACTTATGCGAAGTTTAGTGCCTTGATTTTTTTTGCTTTAGGATTAATAGAGCTATTAAATTTTAAAATTAAACCAATCAATTAATCACAATATGAAGACAATCATTCAACTAATTATTGTAATGCTGATTATCCCCTTGTTTTCACAGGCACAGCTTACACTTGAAACTTGTCATTTAAAAGCGCGCGAAAACTACCCGCTGGTTAAACAGTTTGGGTTAATAGAGCAAACCGGGCAATACAATATTAACAATGCACGAAAGGGGTATTTGCCGCAAATTTCGGTTTCGGCCAAAGCTAGCTACCAGTCGGATGTTACCCAAATACCGGAAACCTTGGAACAAATGCTTAGTCAAATGGCCGGAAGGGAAGTTGCCTTTGCTAAATTAAGTCGTGATCAGTATCAAGCGGTAATTGAGGCCAATCAACTAATTTGGGATGGCGGGGTAATTTCGGCACAAAACAAAATTACCCAAACTGGAGCCGAAATCGACAGGCAGAAACTTGAAGTAGAGTTGTTTACGCTGAACGAGCGGATCAACCAATTGTTCTTTGGTGTGTTGCTGCTCGAGGAGCAGCTGAAGCAAACCGAACTATTGAAATATGAGCTGCAAACAAACTACAATAAACTTAAAGCTGGCATTCAAAATGGAGTGGCTAACCAAACCGATTTGGATGTGCTAAAAGTTGAGCAACTAAATGTGCAGCAGCACGAAACAGAGTTGAAAAGCACACACATGGCTTATATAACTATGCTTTCAGCATTTACGGGCATGGAAATCGATGAAAACACCAGCTTAGAAAAACCACAATTAGATTTTTCAGTATTAAACAAAACAAGCAATAAGCGCCCCGAATTAGAACTTTTTGATGCGCAATATGCGCTTTTCGAAAATCAGAATTTGTTGCTTAACGCCGCAAACAGGCCACGCATTGGGGCTTTTTTTCAAGGCGGTTACGGACAACCCGGCCTCAACATGTTTACCGATGGTTTTTCGCCTTTTTATATTGGAGGGATCCGTTTGTCGTGGGCGCTCAATGGTTTTTACTCGCAAAAAAATAATGTGGCCAAACTCGAACTAGGCAAAAATGCTGTTGATGTGCAGCGCGAGACTTTTCTTTTTAACACCAACCTTAAAATGACACAGCAAACAACTGAAATCGAAAAGCTGAAAGCGCTCATGGCCAACGACGAAGAAATTATTCAATTACGAACGCAAATAAAAAATGCAGCACTTGCAAAAGTTGAAAACGGCACCCTAAGCACTACCGATTTGGTGCGCGAGTTAAATGCCGAAAACCAGGCACGGTTATCAAAGTCGTTGCATGAAATACAGTTGCTTATGGCCATCTGTAACTTAAAAAATACAGTAAACAATTAAATCACAATACCATGAAAAAATTCATTTATATTATTGCAGCCTTTTTGGTGCTTGCTTCGTGCAAAAACAATGATGAACAGTACGATGCCTCTGGCACTTTTGAGGCTACCGAAATTATGGTTTCGGCCGAAGTGAGCGGTAAAATTTTAGAATTCGGCATGCTCGAAGGCCAAACGCTTGAGCAACAGCAAGTAGTTGCAGCAATTGATAGTGTGCAACTTTATCTTAAAAAGCAACAACTTTTAGCAGGTATGAGCGCAATTAAAGCTCGCAGACCTGAAGTCAGCAAACAAATTGCCGCCATCGAACAGCAAATTACTTCAGCCAAAACAGAAAAGCAACGTATCGAAAATCTGGTAAATGCAAATGCTGCAAACCAAAAAACCCTCGACGATATCAATGCGCAAATTGCCGTACTCGAAAAACAACTGCTGGCTCAAAAATCAACACTCGAAAGTTCAAACGAGGGCATAAGCGGCGATTTGGCATCAATGGAAATTCAGGTTGCCCAGCTCGACGACCAACTAAAAAAATG
>JAFGAF010000153.1 GCA_016933815.1 Prolixibacteraceae bacterium | reverse complement strand
GCCTATGCCAATCGTGTTTTTGTTTTCTATAACACTTCGTTGAAAGAACTTTTCAGGCAAATTTCCAAAGTTTACGGCACCGAAATCCTATTCGATAAGCCCGAAATAGCAGCATGTACCATAACCGTATCGTTTACCGACAACGATATTGGAACCATTGTTAGCGTGGTAACCGAAACCCTGAACTTGAGTTATTCTTTTACTAACGGCCAATACCATATTTTCGGCGAGGCATGTTCAACCGACTAATTTTTCACCCTACGAATGAGAATCATCATCAACATATCCTTCTTTTTAATTGTATCTGTTTTGGCAACAGCGCAAAATGTGCCGCCCATGGAGCGCAAGGTGAACTTGAGCATGAACGATAAAAGCTTAGAATGGATTCTCACAGAAATAGGCAAACAGGCCGACATTGCTTTTTCGTATAACCCCGAAGCCATTGGCTCGTCGAAAAAAACCGACATACACATCGACGATCAAAGCGTGCGTTTTGCGCTCAACACCTTATTCGACGGGAGCATGAGCTTTCGCGAGAGGGGCAAGTTCATTATTATTCAACCCAAAAAAACCGAAAAGAAAAGCCATGCTGTTGTCGAAGGTTATTTGAGCGACGAAAGTGGCCGCTTAATTACCAATGCCACCGTTTACAGCGCAACCGGAAAAACAGCGGTCAGCACCAATGAATACGGTTATTTCAGGCTCGAGGTTGACAATGCCGCAGCAAGCGACAGTGTGAAAATCAACAAACAGGGCTACAACAGCATCGCTCTGAATCCGGTTGCGGGCAAAAGCACTTTTGTGCAAATATCGTTACCCGAAAATGAAAGCAACAAGCCCGACAACAGCTCACAATTAATGGTCAGTCCGCAATGGATGGTTAACAAAGAAATGCTGGCTGCCAACCAAAACATCGACCAATCGTTTAACCGTGTGGCTCAAATTTCGTTTTTGCCACACATTGGCACCAACAGCCTTTTCTCGGGAAAAACTTCCAATTACTTTTCACTTAATATTTTGGGCGGCATGATCGAAAACCTGAGGTTTTTCGAAGCTGGCGGTATTTTCAATATTGTGATGAAAGATGCGGGTGTTTTTCAAAGTGCAGGGGTAGCCAATTATGT
>JAFGAF010000152.1 GCA_016933815.1 Prolixibacteraceae bacterium | reverse complement strand
TGAATTATGGAAATTTCAGGTACCTGCTTAACAATACCGAAAGTGGCGAACTAGTTTTTAGCAAAGGCTTTAGTCCATTGTTTGGAGAGTGGATCGAAACCAACGAAGCCCAAACCCAATCGCGCTCGTATTTGTATTCGCTCATTTTTCCAAAACCCAAAACTAATTTGTTGCTAAGTATTCAGCAACGTTCAAACAAAAATGAATGGCAAACAATTTTTACAGATACTTTTGAGGTTGACGATATATTTATCAAAAATGAAGCTTCGGCTTTGTGGGATATCGACACACTTATTTACAATGGAGCATCGAGCCAAAATGTCGATTTGGCCATATTGGCCGAAGGCTATAGCAGCTCCGAACTTACTAAATTTGCCAACGATGCTCAAAGATTGCTTGATTCGTTGTTTTGTGCAGCACCTTTTTCGGCTTATCGGAACAGCTTCAATGTTTTTTTGGTAAATGCAATTTCGGCTCAAAGCGGAACCGATATTCCGGGACAAGGCATTTTTTGCAACACCGCTTTTAATTCATCGTTTTACACCTTCGGATCGCCACGTTATTTAACAAGCGACGACATGAAAGCTGTTTACGATGCAGTTGACGGCATTGGCTGGGATCAGCTTTACTTGTTGGTAAACCATTCGATGTACGGTGGAGGAGGGTTTTACAACACGCTTAATGTGTGCTCGAGCGATAACCAATTGTCGGCTTTTGTTTTTATTCACGAATTTGGGCATGGATTTGCCGGTTTGGCCGACGAATACTATTCTTCGGCAACGGCAGTTGATGATTTTCATGCGCTCGACATTGAGCCATGGGAACCCAACATCACAACTTTGGTCAATTTTGATTCGAAGTGGAAAAGGATGATCAATGACTCAATTCAAATACCAACGCCACGTACCGAAGATTTTAACGGAATTATTGGAGTGTTTGAAGGAGGCGGCTATCGTGTGAAAGGTATTTACAGCCCGGCAAAAACTTGTTGGATGAAAGAAGTATCGGCTGGTGCTTTCTGCCCGGTTTGTCAAAAGGCTATTGAACAAGTTATTTTAACGCACACCAAATAACGGATCGTTCAAATTTTGTGGTGTAATTTTGCGCTGACCTTTTTCAATTTCGTGCACCAAACTCACTAAACGTTGATTAACAGGTGTTTCAATCCCTAGTTCCTTTGCACGTTGTACAATATAGCCATTTAAAAAATCGGTTTCGGTAGCTTCACCTCTTTCGAGCGACTGTAAGCCCGATGATTTAACCTTGCGGAATCGAAATCCAAAAAGCCTGATTTTTAAGTGTTTGCGCACGCGATGAAACAACGAGTGACCACGTATCAATCGATAGTAGTTCAGTCGGCCTGCATAATCAGGTATTTCAATTTTTAGCAAATCGGCCACCAATAAGGCTTCTTTAATTATTTGAATAAATGTATTGCGTAATTTTTTATCGGTAATTAATGCGCCAACTTTAAGGCCGGTAATTGCTCCAAGTGTAGTAACACACGAGTTAATTATCAGCTTCGAATATTTTTGTTCGTTAATATTGCGCACAATCGATGTAGGAACAATGTGGTTCAGCATGTACTGCAAATTGTCGAGGCGTGGGTCATCCGATCCGTCGAGCTTACCGATAAACATATCACCTTTCGACGACATTTCCGACATTCCATCGTTGAGCATGGTAGCTCCCCAACCAACCATAGCACCTACAACACGGTCGGAACCTGCTACGCGAGCAATAATTTGTTCACAATAGCCGTCTTGTAACGATATAATCAAACCCTGAGGTGATAGTTTTGCCAAAACATCGTTTACGGGTTGTTCAATTTCGAACGATTTGGTGGCTAAAAGCACATAGTCGTAATTGCCTGGTGTTGCCTTTGCCCCATGAAAAGCGTTTACAAACTGAATATACCTTCGGTTTTTAATTTTGAATATAAGCCCGTCAATTGCGAGTCTTTCGGCTTGATCGGCATTTTTGCAAGCCAAATCAACCTCGAAACCTTTTTGCGACAGAATGCCTGTAATCAGGCTTCCAATAGCTCCGCAACCGATCACTAATGTTTTCATGCAAAAAAGTTTAGTTTCTGAACCTTTGTGTAAAAAGAATCAGTTCTATTTATTGAAAGTTCTGATTTTAATAGCTGTGAGTACTTTTTTGGTGTACAAGGGGAAATCGCCGTTCATAATCCATCCGTAATAGCCGGGTTGGTCACGTAAAACTTTCTCAACTGAAACTCCTTTATTTTTGCCAAAGTTGAACACTTCAACACCATTTTCGTCGTAAACAATTCGTCCCATAAAATCAACGTTGCGATCGTATGCCGAAAATTCCGACAGGGCATTAATATCGTTTTTTATAGGAAACGATTTTTGCCCGTGATTGTCTTCATATTCAGCTTCGTGATAACGGTCGAGTTGTGCTTTAAGTACTTCGTATGTAGCTTTGGTGTCGGCCATGGCACTGTGAGCATCTTCGAGATCTTTTTCGCAATAAAGCTTGTAAGCAGCAGTAAGTGTGCGTTTTTCCATTTTGTGAAAAATGGCCTGTACGTCAATGAATTTTCGTTTCTTCAGGTCGATATCGATGCCTGATCTTAAAAATTCTTCGGCCAAAAGGGGAATGTCGAAGCGGTTTGAATTAAAACCGGCTAAATCGCAACCCTCAATAAAATTTGCAATGGTTTTGGCTACTTCTTTAAAAGTAGGTTCGTTGGCTACATCGCTGTCCGAAATTCCGTGTATCCGGGTTGCATTTTCGGGAATCGGCATTTCGGGGTTAATTCTATAAAGTTTTTCTTCTTCGCTACCTTCGGGGTTGATTTTGAGTAAAGCAATTTCAACAATCCGATCGGAAGCAATATTGATACCGGTAGTTTCGAGGTCTAAGAAAACAATAGGGTTGCGTAAATTTAATCTCATTCGGTATGTTTTTAAAATCGAAAAGCGCTGTTTACACCTTGATGTTGCAGCGCTTTTCAATATTGTTAAAATATATTTTTTACGAATTGATCATCATCGGCATCAAAAGCATCAAAATATCTTCTTCTTCGAATTCTTTTTCGGCAGGTAGTAAAATTCCTGCACGGGTTGGATCCGAAAGTTCAACTTTTACATCGCCCGATGAAATGTTGGAAAGAATTTCGATGAGGAATGACGATTTGAATCCAATTTCCATTTCGTCGCCTTCGTACATGCAATTGAGCCTTTCAACTGCCGAAATGGAGTAGTCGAGGTCTTGCGCCGAAACAACAAGCTGATTGCCGCTCAGTTTTAATCTTACCAAATTGCTGGCTTGGTTCGAGAATACCGAAACCCTGCGCAAAGTGTTGTAAAATTCAATGCGGTCGATAATCATTTTGTTGGGATTGGCTGTTGGAATAACCGAGTTGTAGCTGGGGTATTTACCTTCAACCAAACGGCAAACCAAAGTAAAGTTGGTAAGGGTAAAAAATGCATTCTTCTCGTCGAATTCAACTTTAACATCAAAATCTTCTTTTGGAAGCAGGTTTTTTAGTAATGCTGCCGGTTTTTTTGGCAAAATAAACGACGATTCCATTTCGGCTTTAACATCGGTGCGTTTGTAGCGTACCAATTTGTGGGCATCGGAGGCAACAAAGGTTATTTCTTCGGGTGAAATTTCAAAGAAAATACCGTTCATAACCGGACGCAATTCGTCGTCGGCTGTTGCAAACAGCGTTTTATTGATGCCGTTTAACAACACGCTGTGGTTCATCGAAACGCTTGTTGCATTGCTTTCGTTTATTTGTGGGAGCGATGGAAATTCTTCGCCATCCTGCCCAACAATGCTGAACTTACCGTTTTCGGAGAAAATATCAACAGCAAAAGTTTCGTTATTGATTTGGAAGGTTAATGGTTGCTCGGGGAACTCTTTTAATGTGTCGATAAGGAGTTTGGCCGGTATGGCAATTTGCCCTTCGCCTTCGGTGTTTTCGAGCTCAACCCAAGTAATGAGCGTTGTTTCCAGATCGGAAGCAGTAATGGTAATTTTTTGGGCCTCCAAATTGAAAAGAAAATTGTCGAGTATTGGAAGTGTACTTTTCGAACTAATTACCCTGCTTATGGCTGTTAAATGGTTCAATAATTCGGTACTTGAAACTACAAATTTCATAAGTCTATAATTTGATTTTTATTTGCCATAAAAAATGTGCCATTTGACGGGTTTATTAATAATCTCGGTCAATGACTCATTTTGTTGTTTTATTATGTTTTATAACTTTTTCTCAATCGATTTAAATAAGATATCAAATATACATGAATTTCATCGACTTCGATTAAGCGGAGCTAAAAAAACTCAAATTTTTATAAATAGATTATTTCTATTGCCTTAAAATCAGTAGCTTACAGCGTGTTACCATATTATTCCTTCTTGATTAAGCAACGACCAATCGCCAAGCCAGTTATAAGTTCCAAAGGCTCCTTTGTAGTTTACTTCTTCTAAAAAGTTATTGTTTTGTGGCAATGGGGCTAAGTTTTGGAAAATGCTTGTCGAATCGGTTATCAACGAGTAATTATCTTCGTTGATTACAAAGCCCGGATCAATAAACTGATTGTTTGTAGTTTTGAAATAGCCATCCAAAAGTTCTGTCTGGTTTTCAATGGTTTCGTCGTTAAGCGCTATTAAATGAAAAAAGCCTTGCTGATTGTTTTTATTAACGTTAAAAAGAAGATTGTTCTCAAATTTAAGATTGCCGATTTCCCATTGGTTGAAACTTGAATGCCTCGAAGCTGAATATTCCATATCGATGCCTTTGGTCTGGTTTACAAAAATCGAGTTTGCAATGATACCGCCAGCATTGTCCCAGAAAGAAATGCATGAATTTAGTACATTTTCGCCACGTCCAACAGCTGTTATATTGTAGATTTGGGGCAATGAATAAGGGTGTGATGTTTTGATTTCTTCGCCACCGTCAATTTCAAGCATTTTATCGCCATAAAGTTCATGTTGAATTAAGCATACAAACTGAATA
>JAFGAF010000151.1 GCA_016933815.1 Prolixibacteraceae bacterium | reverse complement strand
GTTCAATGCCATGGGCCAAAAGGTTTACGCTGCAACAGTAAACGAACAGCAACATTGGGTTGAGTTGCCCAACCTGCAACGTGGTATATACTTTGTAAAAGCTATCAATCAGCAAAAACAGTTCGATCAAAAAATATTAATACAGTAACCCAGAATATTAAATCAATTAAAAATGGCGGCTTGCGGGTCGCCATTTTTTGTATTTGTTTTTCATACAAATCAAATTGATATTGTATTTGCTACAGATACTAGTTCAACACTTACACTTATTCATTATAAACCTATATTATGCTTTACATCCTTAATTTTGCGTTGGAAAAATTAAATTAAATGCTTAACCAATTACACAAAATGAAAAAAATTATAAGTATCTCCATCCTTCTTCTTTATGTTGTTTTAATACAAGCGCAAGTGGTTAAAAATATAAATATTGCAGCAGGTGGTTTAGCCGCAGGTTTAAGCCCAACCGAAAAAGCAACAATTACCGATTTAACTGTAACCGGCACCATCGATGCACGCGACTTCAAAACCATGCGCGATGAAATGCCTTTACTGGCCAATGTTGAATTAAGCGGAACCGCAATTGTTGCTTATTCTGGCACCGAGGGTACTTTGAGTTATGCTTACAATTTTTTGGCAAATCATGTTCCGCCTTGTGCATTTTATACATCCGGATCGATGGATTATAATACCATTTTACGATCGTTGGTATTGCCCGAAACTGTAACAGTAATTGGTGGCTCTGCTTTTAGGAATTGTAGCAATCTTTCGGAAATAAACCTTCCTTCCGGATTAATTGAAATATACGGATGGGTATTCTCGTACATGGGGAATAACTTATCAATAAGCATACCGGCAACAACTACATTCATTTCAAGTGATGCTTTCAGGGCTTTCAATGGCACCTTAACAGTAAGTTCAGGTAACCCGAATTATTCAACCCACGAGGGTGTTTTTTATAACAAAGCTCAAACTGTTTTATATAATTGTCCAACCACTAAAACCGGCAGCTACGCTATTCCTGGAACTGTAACCGATATCAGAACCTATGCTTTTGCTTCGTGCCGTTTGCTTAATGGAACAGTAACTGTTCCTGCTTCGGTTACAAGGATAAAACAATACACTTTTCGCGATTGCTCATCGCTTAAGCATGTTATTTTGCCCAATACCTTAACTGAATTGGAAGGCAATATTTTTTGGAATTGTACATCGCTGGAAACAATCAATATTCCGGCTTCGGCAAATATTACAGGTAATGGGGTTTTTATAAATTGTATAAATCTAAAGCATATTTATTTGGGTGCATCAACTCCTATCGATTTAAGTACTCGAACAAATGTTTTTCAAAATGCAAATAGGGGGTTGTGCGAGTTGCATGTGCCTTCGGGTTCTTTGTTTGCATACAAAAATGCTGTTGACTGGAAAGATTTTGGCTATATATCGACGCCTACTCAAGTGATGCGGAATATCAATAATATGACGGCAGGAACTCTCTCATCTTTAATTGATCCTATTTACAGATCAAGTGTAACCCATTTGTTCATTAGTGGTCATGTTGATGCGCGCGACTTTAAAACCATGCGCGATAGTTTGGCGCTTTTGGCTCATGTCGATATCAGTAATGCTACAATCGATAGTTATTCAGGTAATTTGGGAACGCGAACAGGAAGTTTTGTTTATGATACAAATACAGTTCCTGCTTATGCTTTTTATAATGTTGATACAAGAACGCCAAAAACAACGCTGTCGATATTAAGCCTGCCCGATAATATTGTTCGATTTGGCTACATGGCTTATTTTTATTGTGCTAATCTTTTTAGTATAAATATTCCTGAATCGTTGCAAACAATTGATCAGTTGGTTTTTTCAAATTGTGGAAATTTGTTACAGGTAAATATTCCGGCAGCAACAACAACTATTGGGGTTGAAGCATTTGGTAGTTTTAATGGCTATATTTCTATCGATGAACAGAACCCAAATTATACAGTTGCCGATGGAGTGCTTTTTAATAAGCAAATGACAACATTAATGGCTTGTCCTGTAACTAAAACGGGTAGCTATAATGTTCCCCAGTCGGTAACCCTTATTACACGTAGCGCATTTGCAAAGTGTATCGGCTTAACAGGTACAATTGAATTGCCAAATGGCCTAACCACAATTGATCATAATTCATTTTTTCGATGTGCAAATATCGAAAGGGTAGTTATTCCTGAATCGGTAACAAGTATTGGTGTAGCTGCATTTTTTGAATGTTTAAAATTAAACGAGATTTATTCATACAGCGCAACACCGCTTGAATTTGAAGTTGATGATGCGATTTTTGAAAGAGTTGATAAAACTTCATGTATATTGTATGTTCCGCTTGGTGCATCAACTGATTATGCTTCGGCAACCGAATGGGAAGAGTTTTCGAATATACTTGAAATAAACGGAATTCGTTTGTCGGGAAATAAACGATCGCTTGGTGCCAATCAAAACAGTACTGCTTTGCCTGTTGAATTGTTTGCTTATGTGCCATGGACGCTTGCATCGAGTAGCGATTGGTTGTTCTGTTCTCCGGTTTCAGGTAGTTACAATGCTTCGTTAGTGATTGCTGCCGATGCTAACCCCTATAGTACATCCCGAAACGGAACAATTACCATAACAATTCCCGGATTTGGAACTCGAAATATTTCTGTTTCACAAGCTGCTGGACCCGGTAATGCAGTTTTGTTCGATTTAGAAATTCAAAATAGAACAATGGTTAATCAAACTGATAAGTGTTTCGGTGCACACAACAGTATTACCGTGGCCGGTAATGGAACCAATGTTGATTTTGAGGATGGATCATCAACAACCCTTATCGCTGGTAATTCTATCCGCTTCCTTCCGGGCTTTCATGCACAGGCCGGTAGTTATGTAAATGCTTACATTACCACCACCAGCTCGTTTTGTGACGATTTACCCGAAGCAATTATGGCAGCTCCACCTGTTGCCGAAAAAAGCTACGAGTTTGTTGACCCCGATGCTGAAACCAACAATTTTGTTGAACAAAGCATGGTGGTTTACCCCAACCCCAACAATGGGCAGTTTACTATTGCTTTTACCAATTTCGAAGGGGCAAGTCGGGTTTACCTGTTCAATGCCATGGGGCAAAAGGTTTACACTGCAACAGTTAACGAACAACAACATTGGGTTGAGTTGCCCAACCTGCAACGTGGTATTTATTTTGTAAAGGCTATTAACGAACAAAAACAGTTCGAGCGAAAAGTGGTGGTGCAGTAAAGTTCTGCACCTTTATTTTTC
>JAFGAF010000150.1 GCA_016933815.1 Prolixibacteraceae bacterium | reverse complement strand
CAAGCTTTCCGCGACCTCGAATGGGAAGAGAAAGTATTGAAAATTTGCCAGGAAAGCGGCATTGGTGCTCAGTTTGGCGGCAAATATTTTGTACACGACGTAAGGGTAATCCGCTTGCCACGTCACGCAGCATCGTGCCCGGTTGGACTTGGTGTTAGCTGTAGTGCCGACCGCAACATTAAAGCAAAAATTACCAAAGAAGGTATTTTTGTTGAGGAACTGGAGAAAAACCCACGCCGCTTTTTGCCCGAGCGTGCTCCCGAATTGGCAGCTCCGGTTGAAATAGATCTCGATCGTCCGATGGAAGAGGTGCTGGCCGAATTGTCGAAATACCCGGTCAAAACACGCCTTAACCTAAGGGGAACACTCATTGTTGCACGCGACATTGCCCACGCTCAAATCAAAAAAATGATTGACGAGGGAAAACCAATGCCCGAATATTTCAAGAAACACCCTGTTTATTATGCCGGACCGGCCAAAACACCTAAAGGAATGGCATCGGGAAGCTTTGGCCCAACCACTGCCGGACGCATGGACTCCTACGTTGACGAGTTCCAAAGCCTGGGCGGATCGATGATTATGGTAGCCAAAGGCAACCGCTCGCAAGCCGTAACCGATGCCTGCAAAAAGCATGGCGGCTTCTACCTTGGATCGATTGGTGGCCCTGCTGCAATTTTGGCAAAAGAAAGCATTAAAGAAGTTGAAATTGTTGATTTTGAAGAACTGGGCATGGAAGCTGTTCGCAAAATAAAAATTGAGAATTTCCCCGCTTTCATTATTGTTGACGATAAAGGAAACGACTTTTTCCAACAACTGTAACAATATATAAGGCTATAGCCTATATTAAAATTATAACCCCGGGTTGAAATTTTTGCCCGGGGTTATTTTTAAAAAACCTTATAATGAACATTGTTAGCCAGCTTTTCAAACACATCGAACAAAAGCACCTTGAAGAATTCGGCAACAAACTAACAATAAACAACCACAGTTCGCTTGGTGGCGGTTGCATCAACCATGCATTAAAACTCGAAACCAACCAAGGAGCACTTTTTTTGAAATGGAACAGTTCGGCTCCTGCCGATTTATTCATTCGCGAAGCCGAATCGCTCAACGAACTGCACAAATCGAACAACGAATTTCTGCAATTTCCCAAACCATTGCTTGCTAAAGAAATTAACAAGCTGCCGGGCTACCTGCTTACCAGCTACCTCCAACACGGACACAGCATCGACGACGATGAAAAACTTGGGCGCGGATTGGCTACACTTCACCGCATCAGCCAAAATCAATTTGGGTTCAAAAACGATAATTATTGCGGTGCTACTTTACAGGATAATTCATTAAAATCAAATTGGATTGATTTCTACCTCGAAAACCGTATTGGGCACCTAATAAAACTCATAAAACAAAGCAGAGGCTGGTACGAAAACGATGAGAAAACAAGTGCTGCATTTATAAAAAAAGCACCATTATTACTCAGCCACAACCCCCAACCTTCGCTTATTCACGGCGATTTGTGGTCGGGCAACCGCATGAGCACCAGCCAAGGCCCTGCACTCATCGATCCT